>CAZKAQ010000183.1:1565-3456 GCA_964550655.1 uncultured Granulosicoccaceae bacterium | reverse complement strand
GAAAGGTAGATACACACGGTTCATTGCCACAGATCATTTGTGTAGTTGGGTCAGAGATCAGATTTACGGTGACTGACGCCTTATTTAGCTTTGTAAAGAGATATACCAGAGAGGCAACGTTCACAATGGAGTCACCACATTGTGGCTGTTATCGGCGATATGGCCGGCGATATGGCTGGTGGTGCATGTCTGTGCCGCATAGAACAGACACAGCCGTTGACGTTTATCTATCGCAGAGTATCTGTCACCAGGCTACTGGTTTCAGTAGCTGATGACAGCATGGTACATGACAATTTTAGCTACCTGCGTACAGACCACGAAAACGGCGTACGACGATGAATGGCAACAACAGCAGTAGCGAAAGGCTGCCGCCTCCGCCAATACCACTCACTATCTCCGCCTCCGGCTGTTCCTGAGCGGATCCTATTGAAAGCACATTCACGGGCAACGCCAGTTCATTATCAGCGTTTTGTTCTTCGATTTCAGCGGCGCTGGCTGAGATCATTAACTCGGCATTACTTTCATCAATGACTGTTGCGCTGAACTCTGCGGTAGCTGTCATTCCGGGTGCAAGCTCACTGAGACTACAACGCAGGATTTCCTCATTAACAGTGCAGTCGGCGCTGGAATCAAATTGCAGGTTACTCGGCAATACCACTTCAACCACCGGTGAGGTAGCTACTGTTGTTGCATGAATGTTTGTTGCACTGACGGTATAGGTCACTGATGTTCCGATCTCAAGTTCGTCTGTACTGGCTGAAGCTGAGATAAAAAGATCGACACTGGAGGGTACGTTCGGATCACGTGTATCGAGAATTGCCAGCGCCTGGTTGTTTGACAGATCGCTATCGTTCTGGTCCGCGCTGGCTGTTACTTCCAGCATGATTTGTCCGGTCGCATTGACCAGCCCCGGCAGACTAACGGCCTGTATTTGCTGTGGTCCGATCTCTGCCAGATCGCAGGTTAAGGTGGTGCTGGCAGACCGAAGGATGCATTCTGCCGGCGGGCTGAATTCTACAGTTGGTGGTACCTGAATAAATACCAGCGGCCCGGTGGCAGTTTGTGTTTCACTGTTGTTGGAGATTCCGATCTGCAAGGTAAATTCGTCACCCGCCCGCAAGTCGCTCTCAAGCACCTCGGCATCGACGGACAGATCAACTAACTGTTCCGGGTTGTTGTTTTGCAGTGTCAGACTTTGCCATTGTCCACTCGCGTAGGAAAACTCTTCACCCTCAGACAGTAAACCGTTTGTGACCGCATTCGACTCAACCGATAGTGTGGCGCCAGGTGGAATAAAGATACCTGTAAAAGAATGTACTTGTTCTTCGGAACCGGTGACTACCGGGTCATTGGTAACTGCACCCACAATCACACCATTGACCATAACCCGGTAACGGCTATCTCCAGCTGCTTCACCCAATGTGTTTAGTGTGATGTCATAATTGCCAGCGGGACCGGTAAAGCTTGTTGAGGCTCGAGCAAACAGCTCGCGAAACTCCGGAATAGTCGCGTCTATAGCGAGGGTTTGATTTTCAGTATTTACTTCATACGGCACTTCACCATCTGTAATTGAAGGGAAATCTGCAACAGCACTTAGTGTGATGGTTTGCGCTGTCAGCACACCACTGGTCATCAGCAGTAAGAGACCTGAAATAAAGTGCGATGTAGTAGTGACAAGTTTTTTCATAGTTTGCTGCCTGCTATTCCGATGATGCCGGTACGCTTTCCTGCTTTGCGGGGTGGATCGTCTACTTCATCTTGCACAGATCAGTCCTGCGGAGCCGGTAGTCAGGAATTTGCAGTCGTGCTCAAACAGCCAAACAGTTCGGAAAAATTGCCTTGCCAGCATACGGGTCATTGATTTGTCACGGCAGCCGATGATTTATTGGCG
>CAZKAQ010000183.1:0-1465 GCA_964550655.1 uncultured Granulosicoccaceae bacterium | reverse complement strand
TGCTGGCTATTTAAGTGCAATGACTTCTGTGGACAAATCAGAAGATGGTTTGAAAGGGATTCATCATCGCAGAGTGCAACGAGACTAAACGGAATCTGGTGGACTGTGTGTCGCTCGTACAGGCAAAAAAAAGGCAGGTACCATGACCTGCCTTTTCAGACACTTTAAACTTTCTTAACTCAGATTAGAAACCAGCGATACCAACAAACATTCTTGGACGCAGTAACTCTGTGTCTACAACTTCAACAGCTTCCTGACGTGTCAGTGTGCCATCTTCGTTGATCACAAACTGAGCGATACGACTGTCGTTGTTGACTACCTGGTATAGAAACGGGAATACGATCTCGGCATCAAGTACACCGGCGCCATTCTGAGTGTCGTCTCCTTCAATACCGGTAACACCGGCAGTCTGCTCAAGAATGGTAAGGCCACCTTCATCGCCCACCGCAAAGCTGCTAATCACACCGTCAGGGGTGTTGCTGACATAAGCGAAATCGCCAGTCGGAGTCTCTACAAATTCAACCCAGCAACCAAAGGTGAAGCCGGTAAGTAACGGGTCACCCGCAACACCCGAACTGACTGAGATGCCAGTGAGGTCGCCACTGTCCTCGATCAGGTAGCTTGATAAGGCGCTAAGCCCGGGTGCGCCGTTGTTGCCTTCTGAAATCAGCAGAATGTCACCATTTTCAGTCGGGTATAAATCGGTACCAAAAGGCTGCTCGGTAATCGACGTTATTCTTGATGAAACACCAACCGGCAATTGATTTTCGTCCATTTCAACCGTGACGATATCGTTGGTGCGTCGTTCGGTGATATAGAGGAATCCGCCATCAGATGAAAATTCGATGGAACCGGCGTTGGCACCAATGTTCGGTATTTCAGAGCCTGCCAGTTCGGTCAGCGTGCCATCATCATTGACAGTAAAACCGATTATGCTTGAAGCTGATCGGAATCTGGGGTCAGGCAGAGTGGTGGCCGGATTGCCTTCCGCGTCGAAAAATGCACCCGAATTCGCAACATACAAAGTATCTTCAAAAATTGTAAGCGTAACCGGATTTTGAGCATTCGAATTACCGGTTGTAGACACATTAAGCGAAGCCGGCGTCAGAGAGAAATCATCGTTTATCAAAAAGGAACTGATTGATTCACTGCCGGCATTGACTGCGAAAACAAACCGATTATCTTTAGAAACAATAAGTGGATCCTGCGATGCCAGCGGATTTGCTCCACTGTTTCTGATGTTCTCGCCCAGACCACCAGTGTCATATACATCGATCTGAGTCAACACACCCTCAGCAGATCGCGCATAGGCAACTATTTGATTCACAAATTCTTCGTCTACAGCATCTTCTGCAGCGGCAATCTGAGTTGCGAGATTATGGCCATTGGTAAGTGCGTAGATCACACCTGCGGCAGCAGATACTGGTGCATCGGCGTCGCCATCACCGTCTGCATCACCATCACC
>CAZKAQ010000182.1:0-6279 GCA_964550655.1 uncultured Granulosicoccaceae bacterium | reverse complement strand
TAAACAGGTCGCCCTATCGCCTGAGAAGCGTGGCCCGCCACGCGCCGAGGGGGATCGGGTGAGATGTGACGCGGTATTGGCTCTGGCGTCGAATAGACAGTCTGTCATTTCAGGAATGACCATAAATTCACCGCAAAAACACTAAATAAATACATAAAAGCCAAATTCGCTGGTCGCCTTATGAATAATGCAAGCTATAGATTGCTCTTTACCAGCATTTTTTTGGTTTCAGCGATTGCCTGAGCGGGGTTTAAACCCTTCGGGCAGACTGTCGCGCAGTTCATGATGGTGTGGCAGCGATATAGCTTGAATGGATCGTCAAGTGATTTTAGACGCTCTTCTGTTTGCTCATCACGGCTGTCTACAATCCAGCGATAAGCGGCCAGCAATGCAGCAGGGCCCAGGTACTTGTCACTGTTCCACCAGTAACTCGGGCAACTGGTAGAGCAACATGCACACATGATGCACTCGTACAGGCCATCAAGCTTTTCGCGATCTTCTTTGGATTGCAGTCTTTCACGTCCGCCAACAGGTTCTTTACCTGCCTGCATCCATGGTTCAATGGCTTCGTACTGCTTGTAGAAGTTATTAAGGTCAGAGACGAGATCTTTAACTACCGGCTGATGCGGCAGTGGGTAGATTTTGACATCACCTTCTACATCTTCAATAGCCATGGTGCAGGCCAGTGTATTGGCACCGTCAATGTTCATCGCGCACGAACCGCATATGCCTTCACGGCAGGAGCGTCTGAATGACAGGGTGGGGTCGATTTCTGATTTAATTTTAATCAGCGCATCGAGAATCATTGGTCCACAGGTATCAAGATCAACGACGTAGGTATCTACAGAGGGATTTGAATCGTTCGAAGAATCAAACCGATATACCTCGAACTTCTTTACCCGTGTGGCACCTTCAGGCGCATCAAACGTCTTGCCTTTTTTGACAATAGAATTTGCAGGTAGTTTGAATTCAGCCATGTTCAGATTGCTCCAATAACTTGTATTCGAATAGCGCTTGCATTAGTAGACACGCTTTTTGGGTGGTACCGGCTCGACTTCGTCAGTCAGTGTGTTCATATGCACCGGACGGAAGTCAAAGCGGACCTTGCCATCCTGCACCCATGTCAGTGTATGTTTCATCCACTCTTTGTCGTCGCGATCAGGATAGTCTTCTCTGGCGTGACCGCCACGTGATTCGGTACGTAAATTCGCACCTTCTATCACTGTTTGCGCCTGACACAGCAGATTTTCAAGCTCAAGGGTTTCGACCAGGTCGGTATTCCAGATCATACTTTTATCCGAGACACCGATATCATCCCACTCGGCGACGATTTTGTTCAGTTCTTCTACCCCTGCAGACATGGTCTCACCGGTACGGAATACTGCCGCACGGCGTTGCATGCAGCGTTGCATACGGTCACGTATCTGTGCAGCACCCGTGCCGCCTGAAGAGTTGCGCACTTTGTCGAGCCGATCAATAAGACTGCCGGTTGCCTCGTCCGAGAGTTTCTTGTGTGGTGCGCCGGAGGTGACCACTTCTTTGGCACGAAGCGCTGCCGCTCGGCCAAAGACGACAATATCGAGCAGTGAGTTTGAGCCTAGTCGGTTGGCACCGTGTACAGAGACACAGGCAGCTTCACCGATAGCCATCAGTCCGTTGACCACGTGATCCGGGTCGCCGTCTTTTAGTGTGACCACCTCACCGTGGTAGTTGGTGGGTATACCGCCCATGTTGTAGTGAACGGTGGGGATTACCGGGATTGGATCTTTGCTGACGTCTACGCCTGCGAAGACTTTCGCACTTTCTGAAATGCCCGGCAGTCGTTCATCAATGACTTCAGGGCCAAGGTGCATCAGGTTTAAATAGATGTGGTCTTTTTCTTCACCGACACCACGACCTTCGTTGATCTCTTGTGTCATTGATCGACTCACAACATCACGTGATGCAAGGTCTTTGGCATTGGGTGCGTAGCGTTCCATAAAACGCTCGCCTTCAGAATTGGTGAGATAACCGCCTTCACCACGCACACCTTCTGTGATCAGAACACCTGCACCGTAGATTCCGGTTGGGTGGAACTGTACGAACTCCATATCCTGCAGTGGCAGTCCGGCACGTAGCACCATGGCATTGCCGTCACCGGTGCATGTGTGGGCAGAGGTGGCAGAGAAAAAGGTGCGACCACAACCACCAGTTGCGAGCACCACCATGTGACCTCTGAACTCATGCAGATCACCGGTTGCCAGATCCCACGCCATCACGCCATGGCACACACCGTCTTCCATAATCAGGTCGGTGGCGAAGTATTCAATAAAAAACTCTGCCTTGTGCTTCAAAGACTGCTGATAAAGCGTATGCAGAATAGCGTGCCCGGTTCGGTCAGCCGCAGCACAGGTGCGCTGAGCAGTGCCTTCACCGTAGTTGGTGGTCATACCACCGAACGGGCGCTGATAGATTTTGCCGTCGTCTGTTCTTGAGAAAGGCACACCGTAGTGTTCAAGTTCTATTACCGCGGGAATGGCTTCGCGACACATATACTCAATGGCGTCCTGATCACCCAGCCAGTCAGAGCCTTTAATAGTGTCATACATATGCCACTTCCAGTCATCCGGCCCCATGTTACCGAGTGCGGCACTCATACCACCCTGTGCTGCTACTGTGTGACTGCGGGTCGGGAAGACTTTGGTGATACACGCTGTTGATAAGCCTGCAGTTGCCATACCCAGCGTTGCACGAAGTCCGGCACCGCCAGCGCCAACAATGACAACATCGTGTTCATGTTTAATTACGTTATAGGACAAGGTTACGCTCCAAACGAAAGCTTGAGAACTGAGACAATACCAATGACACCAAACAAGGTGCAGATGATAGTAATTGCGCCAATGATAATTACGCGCTTGCTGCGGTCTGCAATATAGTCTTCAACAATAACCTGCAGGCCGAGCTTGCCGTGATATAAGCCGACACCAATAACCAAAAGCATCAGTGCTGCATTAAAAGGTGATGCCAGCCATGCGCTTAAGTTGGCGTGCGACATTTGCGGCATTGATGCCACTGAGAAGCAAAACCATATTGTCAGTGGTATCAGCGCAATAGCGGTCAGACGTTGAACCCAGAAGTGACCCGTGCCACCGTGACTGTTTGACATTTTTATTATTCCTCTTGTCTATGCGGCAAATGCCACAATCCAGGTGAGAACCGTGAGTGCGACGGCAGCGCCCAGCGATACCATCGCGCCGGTGTTGGCCTTGCTGACATCAAAGCCATAGCCGACATCCCAGATCAGGTGTCGAATGCCATTGCAAAAGTGTGCGTAGAGCGAAAAAGTAAAGCCGAATAAAACCAGATAACCGAACCACGAACCGAGCAGGTTCTGTGTGCCCTCGAAGGCGTCGGCACCCAGTGCTGCTCTGGCCAGTATCCAGACCAGAAACAACGTGCCGATGGTGATCACCACACCTGTGCCCCGGTGCAGTACAGACATCATTGCGGTTAATGGCAGTTTATATATTTGCAGATGTGGCGACATGGGTCGCGAATCATTCCAGGCCATGTTTATTCCAATGGTTTCAGTATTGTTGGTTTTTAATTGACTATGATTGATAAATCACAGTCAGGTTAGAAGTCTGTACAGCGTCCGTTGTGTTCCCAGTCACCATAGCGAGTAGGTTCCAGTCCTTTGGACCCGCCATGCTCCGGCTGACGGTCAGTTTTAAGATCTTTTTTATCGCCACTTTTCTCTACAGGAACCAGCTGCTCATCCTGTCTGCGCTTGCGTGCAGTTGCAGCATTGGTGTTGACTGGTGTGTTTTTAGAATCAGTCATGAATTTGGCCTTGTTAGCTGGCGCAGGCGACATGCGATGCGTCCAACCGTGATTGTTAATAATAGTAGCAAAGACCATCACAAATGTCGCGTTTACAACATTCAATTTTCTGTTGATTATGCGCAAATCAACTGCTCTTTCGACACCTTACTGAATTACAATAAGCAGGCCGATGTTGCCGGCAAGGGCGAAAATAAGTTCAGGTCAGGTACAGCTACAATAACAACCTTTCATGTCGTCCATGCAAAGCCACAAGCTGCGAATAGTTATCCAGCATTTTATCGAGAGAACGGATTAAAAAGATGAACTCAGAATGGCAGAAAATCCTGGCTGCAGATAGCCCTGGCACCAGCGATGCGTGTCTGGGCCATGCCACAGGTGCCGATCATCACACTGCCCTCTGTGCGCTCACATCAGAAGTGGTGCTGCATGTGACCGGCGAAGACGCTGAAAAATTTCTCCAGGCTCAGTTCTCAAACGATATCTCTGCGCTGGAACACCCCGGCAGTCAGCTAAGCACATGGTCCAGCCCCAAAGGTCGGGTAATAGCGCTGCTCAGGGTAGTGAGAATTTCAGACGGATATCTGCTGCGTCTTCCTGCTGAATTGCTCGAGCCAGTTCTGAAGCGCTTGCGAATGTATGTCCTGATGGCAAAAGTCAGCATCGAACCACGTGATGATCTGCTGGTCATGGCTTTCAGTGGTGAACAGGCAGCGACAACATTGTCTGGTGCCGGGGTAGATCTGCCACAAAACACCAACGACACTCATGAGCTACCGGCGGGCGGGTGGATTACACGTGTAAGAGACTCCGCTGCTGCTGGACTGACTCACCGATACGAAATCGTGGCCGACTGCGCTCAAGTGGCGCAGCACTGGAACACACTGAAGTCTGTCTGTGTTGCCGCAGCTGAGAGCAACTGGCGGCTGCAAAATATTGATGCCGGTATTCCTTCGATCAATGCTGCGACCACTGAAGCATTTGTATTGCAGATGCTGAACCTGCAACACATCGATGGCGTGAGCTTTAAGAAAGGATGCTTCCCCGGTCAGGAAGTCGTCGCGCGAATGCAATACTTGGGTAAGCTGAAAAGACAAATGGTCTGCTTGCAACATGTTGGAGATAACGTACCCAAAGCAGGTGACGAAATTTTCAAAGCGGGTCGCGACTCTGCAGTGGGCAAAGTGGTTGATGCGGTAAGTGTTGATGGCAACTCATGTCGAATGTTAGCCGTTGTAGCTATCGCTGAATTGTCAGAACCACTTTTTTTAAGTAAAGACGAACAGCACAAGCTGGATCTTCTGGACTTGCCCTACGAAACACCTGCAGCGAGCTGAACTGGTTATGCTCAAAATATACGAAGCCGAGAATCAATTCGACGCGCAACTGTTACTCGATAAATTACTGTCTGCAGGTCTTGAATCTATATTGAAAGGACAGTTTCTGTCAGGTGCCATAGGTGAGTTACCTGCCGCCGGACTAATCACTGTCTGGCTTGTTCATGAAGAAGACGAGCCGAGTGGCCGCGTCATCGTAGATGAGTTCGAGAGCCATAAAAGACATACCAGCCCGCCACAGAAGTGTCCTTCCTGTGCCGAACTTATTGAAGGTAACTTTTTTGTCTGCTGGAATTGCGGTGGTGATCTGCCGGAGATTTTAAAAAGCTTTTAGTCATTGAATAGTCCGGCTTAACAGTCACCTCTTAAGCAAAAAAACCGACGACCATGAGAACATTTTTAACTCTGGTGCCTGATGCGGTCACCGCATTGGCAATAGATAAGTGGTGTGGCTTGTGCTGGCCCGCATTGGTGCGCAGAATTCCAGTGCAAAATTATCATATGACGGTGGCGTTTCTTGGTGATACAGATGACACAGCCTTGCAAATGCTTGCTGAGATTCAGGACAATTTTTCTCACCCGTCTTTTGACATGCAGTTGGATGAGGTCGGTTTTTTTGCAGACAGCGGCTTACTTTGGCTAGGCAGTAAAACTGTGCCGGATCAGCTGGAATCACTGCAAAAAAAATGTGTACAAGCTGCCAACCGTATTGGTTGCAGAGGTAGTACAAAAAACTATCGACCGCACATCACACTGGCTCGAAAAGCGGGGTCACCACCTGCCGCAGCACTGATAGATCCGGATTTCAGCTTTACCGCAGAACGACTGGAACTATGGAGTTCGGTCAGAACGCCCGACGGTGCCAGGTACAGTACGTTAACCAGCTGGCCGTTGTCGTAGTTTCGGCAAAGAGTATTTACGCGTGACTATTTAGCGCTGGACTGATGCGTTCAAAGGCGGACTCGTTGGTGATCCTGCTGGCTGCCTTTAGATAACAGTGTGTCCGGTACAACTACCTTATGTCGTTCCAGATGCTTTTTTTCTAAATAAATCAGGCATTCGGGTTTTATAACTAAGGGTTTTTTGGTAGGGTTAGCCTGCATTATTCATGAGGATTCGG
>CAZKAQ010000181.1:0-6303 GCA_964550655.1 uncultured Granulosicoccaceae bacterium | reverse complement strand
TTAAAGACATAAAAGCCAAGTTCGCAGGTCGCCTCATGAATAATGCAGGTTAAGGGGGATCTTGTTAACTTTCAAACCGTACCTAAATTGAAGAATCGTACGATGTGTATCCAGTGCGGTTACCGCGATGAGATATTGGCTGATACCTGTTCTACGGGAAGTTTTTTAAGTTGATCAACCTCTTGCACCTTTTCAGAAATCTCTTTGACAGATCGACGGTAAGTACCGCGCAGGTGCCCTTTTAAATGCGGGGTCACTTCAGAATTGGGGATACTTTTTAACATACAGAACAACGCCAGTGCATAGGTGGCTTCCGCTTCCGAGAGATACGCATCACGCTGCGCATAGGGGTTATAACAACTGCCACAACCACCCCGGAAATTGTAAGCGCTATTGGCAAACATCAATCCAAAACCGAGAAATACTGCCAACAGCTCGGTAGCATGAGGCCAGTAGTCGCTGCCTCCGGGAGGCAGAGTTTTCCCCATCTGCCCCATGTGAAACGACAACATATGGGCATAGGTGGCAATCATCCCTTCGGGATTATTGATCTGCTGAGGGTTATAAGGAATGACCAGCCGTTGGCTGTTCTCGATTGATTCATCCGTAATTCCTTTTGGTCCGCGCAATGCCCCGCGAATCTGCACCTGCTGAGATTCGGTTAACCGGCACATGCTCTGCTCCTGCACCAGCGTTGGCCAGTGACTGATACCGGCATAACCCTTAACGCGCTCAAATATAGACTCGGCCATGCCCTGAACACTGTTCATCTTGCCGGGGAAAAATTCGTTTGTCGGACACACCAGTACGGTATCGGTATAAAACAAGTTGGCATCAAAATTCTGCAGCGCCCAGCTATAGGCATTGAAAATCCACTCAGATGAGGAAGGATCAATGACAGGTTGTTTATTAAGAAGCCCGAAAACCATAGTCTGACCTAAAAATAGCGAGAGGTATTGTCATCATATCAACAACCTGCTCGGTAAGTGGTACTGTCACTTTAACCAAAGACAGCAAAAGGATTGTCCAGCGCCTGCGAGTGTAGTGCAGCTTTTGATTTTTCACACACTAAATCTATGCCTCAAGTAACAATAGCATTTGGTATGTCACCTTTATCATTGACGTTACCAGATCTTCGCTAACATCAAACACACCTTCGTATTCTGCATTGTTTCTTTTTCTATGCGCGCTGTCCAATATACGCCATTGCTCAGGAGGAATTCCGAGAGTTTGCTCGAGGCACTGAAAAACCAAATACCTTGTGGAACTTCTGTAACCTTTTTGTCTTAAAGCCGCCAGTGCGAGAGCATGCGCTGCGTTGTAAGCCAGATCAAAACGAGATTCAATACTTAAGGCAGAATTCTCCGCATCGATCAAGCGAACTTTTCCAGATGCCACCAGCGACTTGATCTCTTCTGAATCTGATGTTTCTTCATGGAGTTTTCGAATTTTTACAAGAGCTTCAAATGCGTCTTTAGTCATCGACTACTCCAATCAATTCAATAACAGGCGCATTCAGCACTTTATATATAAATCCGTTTTTCGTTTTTCTTTTTTGTGAAAATTCCTTACTGCTATACAACGTTGGATTCACGCTTCGCCCCAATTGAGCTTCAAGAGAAGTTATAGCGCTAAAAATTTTTTCTAAAGTGAGTTCGTCAGAAACAACCATGAGATCGATATCACTGTTGGCAGTATCAATACCTTTTGCTACCGACCCATAGACGAACGCAAGATCGATATTTTTCTGTAACGGTTCTAATGCGTTAAGTAGAGGCTGCTTCAAACCAACAGTCTTTTTTACTATGCCGGTGAGTTCTACAAACAAGGGGGAATCCGGATTTGCCTGATAATGTTTCTGATTGCCTATTGTTGTAACCGTCACAAGGCCTGTGCTTTCCAAACGCATCAATTCTCGCTGCACACCACCCCTGCCCACTTCAGCCAAACGAACCAATTCAGTCAGGTAGAAACTTTTATACGGTTGCCCAAATAAAAATGAAAACAACCTCTGCTGAGTTGTGGTGAATAGTGCGTCGGCCAATGAGTATTTGGCCGCCGCTTCCTGTACAGATTTCTGTTTCACGCTGTCGCTACGCCAGATCGGATTAACCAGATAAGCATATTATATACCCATAAAGGGTACTTTTGTACCCTTTATGGGTACTTTATAGCTGCTTACGCTACAGCTCGGTGTCGGTGGAATCACCAGTAACCGGCACTGTCTCATCCTCATTGGGAAATATAATTTCGACACGGCGATTCAATTGTCTGCCTACTGCTGTGTCGTTACTCGCTACTGGTGCGTCTTCACCGACACCCCGTGTTTCTATCTGACCGAAATCCACACCACGCGCTTCCAGTGCACCGCCTATGGCTTTGGCACGGTTTAATGACAACTCGCGATTGAAATCCTCATCACCGGTGTTATCGGTATGGCCTTCTATGATCACCGCTCGATCCGGATGATTCAGCATGAATGTGGCAATCTGATCTATATCACCGATTGAACCGGGCTTCAGGGTGGATTTACCTACATCGAACAGCAGGTCACCCAGAGTCAATACCATCCCGCGATCAGTGCTTCTGGCTTGCAGCTCTTTCAACTCATTCAATTCATCAAGTTGTGCCTGCAGTTGATTCTCACGTGCCGCTGCCTCGGCTTTCAATTGCGCTGCTTCCGCTTTTAGACGTGCTGCTTCGCTCTGTGCTCGCTGTGCTGCAGAGTTTGCAGCTGCTGCCTCTGCCGAGCGCAACCTCACAACCGTATCGCGCTGGTTCAATGTAAGACCGGCGATCTCTTCCTCTTTGCTGCGCACATTGGCGAGGGTTCGCGCTGTTTCTATGTTCGACAAAGTAATATAAGCTCGATGATCTACATCAACGGTATCGGCGTTGTCGAGCCATGCCCGCTCTGCACTGGCCAGACTGGCACGTGCAATGTTCAACTCTTCTTTTGAATACCGGTTCACGACTGAGTCGGCACTAATACTCTCGAAGCTGGCACGGGCACGATCAAGCTGAGCGTTTTCCACTGGGGTTTGAGCGCAGGCACTCAGTAGTGTTAAAGCAATAAACACTGTGACTATATGCACGGTCCGCATTACTCTGCTATTAAAAACTAAAGAGAGGGCGCACGCTTCAACAGTTTGTGGTCGTAACTGTTTGCCCAAAGACCGCTTACGTATTAGAGCATTCATTGCTGGACTGCCCCCCGGGAATTCAGCTCTACTTCTTCAATGCGCTTTTGCAGTTGAGAGATTTCCTGCTGCAAAGCACTTTGCTCGGCAACTCGCTGCTGTAGTTGAGCCATGGCAGCGGCCAGATTTGCATCCACTGTCGCCTGCTGTAACGCTCGCTGTGCATCGATATTTTGATTTTGTTCGAGCAACTGATTTGCCCTGCCAAGCTTTTCCTGTGCTACCTGCCATTGTTGCGCAGCATACTGCGGTGCACCGTTGGCACGCGCTGATTGCAGTGCAGCGGTCGCCGCTTCCAGATCCTGAACCGGACGGGGTGCGCTACTGGCGCAGCCGCAAAGTATTGTGAACCCGACCAACAGTACAAGAAGACGCAGGGATGTTTTTATTGTTGAGGTCATTCGAAGGTGTTCCGTTACAAAAACTCACTGTTTGTGCATGCCAATGGCTTTCAATCAGTGCTCTTGTCGACCGCCATTGTAGTCCATTTTACGCCGTGTTCAGACCCGTCATCCAGCAGGATTCGAGTAACCGTTGTTACCGTTCAGGTATGATAATTTCTTGACAGCCATTCTTACACGCTTGCGCCCTGCCGTGTTTGTTCATTGCAAAACAGACACCGATATCGCTTGATGAAAACTATAGTAGATTTTCAGCTGTTGCACGCAGCGACGTTCATTTAGCGCAAGTTCGGATCAGTAAGGGGAACTCACGAATATTGCTGGTAGGATTTTTCTTCAACAATGTCTGAATTGAGGTGCAGATTGATCTGCTTTTTGACGTCGGCCCGCTTATCATTGGTAAAGTAGACAAGACGCGCAAGCTCAATGAATCGCTCTCCGAAACGATTGTTGCGTTCCTCATCACGAATATCATCTTCTATGTCCCAGAGCTTTTCATTGATTGTCTTCAACTCGAGACGCATTTTGATCAGTGCTTCATCTTCAGATACATGTTTGGACCATAGTTCATCTAACAGATGTAGCTCTTTGCTCACATTCAGCAGTTTTGTCTGATCTGATATACGCACCGACTTGATTTCCAGAATCGTTATTTTATCCAGCATCTCGCCTGGCGAGATTGGAATTGTCAGTAGCTCCTGGCTCATAGAAATACCATTGAGAATCATAAAAAGGATCAGGCAAAAGTATCCGCAGCAGATCGGCTTAGCATGGAAGTTATTAAAAATATCTGACAGCATCCCTGCGACGCCGCGAATTATTCAGTGTTTAAACCAGCTTGTCCAGACACAATTTGTGCAGGTTAAACAAGATCAGTGAAAGCGTTCAATAAGAAGCCTTTTTCTGCATCGCTTCTGGCACTCCGAATGCCAGCCCGGCTATACTCCCCAGTGCCATCGAACGACCACAGCAATCGCCGCCACAACGAATATTATCTTGTACAGCAGATTCATAATCACTGGCATGGTTAAGTAAGTGCCAGCAAAGTGGCAATGCATGTTGCACGTAACAGGCAAGTCCGAACTCTTTCGCCGTTTCCAGTGGCTCATAAACGTCTTTCTTCAATGCCGTCCGCATTCGCTCTCCAAGTTCTCCGTCAACCGCATTAGCTGATGTTGAGAGCGCTGCTTTCAAGTCAGTACCTTCAGACAACTGTGTTAAAACACTATGAACAGCGCTGGCGGACTGGAGTACATCTGAGTGAGTTGAAATAACTTTGACTGCCTCAAGAGTTTGCGAAATTGAAGCGTCAACTGCAAACAGGCCGGGCACAACACAAACTCCGGGCATTTGATCATCCTCCATACCGGAGGGATTATCGAGCTCATCACCATCAAGTAACATTCGTGCAATCAGGTGCTTTGTTGGTTTATCCGCGTACCCCTGATAGGCACCACAGGGACCAAACGCCGCCATAAACTCTTTTTGATGAAGTGATACCGAGTAGCCCTGCTCTTTGGCGAGCTCTGAAACAACACGGGCCGACTCCCCATAGTGCGAGAGTTGGCCGGCACGAAGTGCTCCATGGACAAATGCGCCACGCTTGTTTTCATACACAGCGCGCTCCGGATGGCGGAACAAAATATCCCCTGTGGATTCAACTAGTTTGATCTGCTCCTGATCATACAACCAATGCAGCCCCATGCCTGCAGCATCAGCAACCAATGCACCGGTAATTGCATCGTTTTTATTCATAATTAATCCTGTGTCACGAGTTATCGGCTATAGATAAATTCAAGCTCAATTACCGTTAATAAACTCACTAAGTAATTTGTTTGGAAAATGTTCTGACAGACAGTGTAACATTTACAGTAAGAGCATTGAAATTTTGATGCACCACACTCGCGCAAAGTTCCTTATCCCGGATCAATAACGGACAATGATCTTTTCTCTCATTTTCTATCCGCATCCGATATTTAAATACTGCTGCTAACATACGCTTGAGGCATTGATAAAACTCATGAGTAACTTCACCTTAAAACCCGAATACCTGATCGACACCGAAGCAAAACTACGTGAGCTATGCGGAGAAACCACAGACAGCATCTGGGCAAAAGCAACTACAGTAATTACAGAACCCATGCGACAGTTTATCGAAATGTCACCATTCTGTTGTTTGTCTTCTCAGGATGCAGATCGAAAAACCGATCTCTCACCACGCGGCGATCCGAACGGCTTTGTTACTGTTGCCAATGAAACCACCTTGCTTATGCCAGACAGACCCGGCAATCGTCGCTACGATACAATGAGAAATATCATGCAATCACCCCAGGTTTCATTGCTGTTTCTTATTCCAGGGGTGTTTATCACACTAAGAGTCAACGGGCGTGCTCAAATCAGTCATGATCCGGAATTGATAGAGCCATTTGCAATGCACGGCAAACTACCAAAGCTTGTACTTATCATTGAAGTTGAAGAAGCCTATGGTCATTGCGCCAAGGCAATTTTACGCTCTAAGTTATGGGACCCGAAAGCTCAACAGTCTCCGGAAGATGTTCCGACACTGGCTGACCTCATGATGCATCACCGAACACTAGCGGCTGAAGAGGTAACGCGTATTGACCACACCATCAAAAAGGATATCGATGACAGCATGTACTAGCCTGCATTATTCATGAGGATTCGGCGCCCAGAGTCAATAG
>CAZKAQ010000180.1:3676-6317 GCA_964550655.1 uncultured Granulosicoccaceae bacterium | reverse complement strand
TGACCCCTCTTGGTTCTCGCGCCATTCGCTTCAATCCGGTGTTACGGACAAAACCGCAACCCCTAATTTTGATATCTGACCTATACTCCACTTGAGTATACTATTCCTATTCAACAAAGATCGAGCCACAAATGAAATTTAATCGTCTTCTTCTTTCTACAATTGCCTCTGTTTCCATTCTTACATTAGCTGCATGCGGCAGCGATGACGATGATGACTCCGGTAATGGCGTCGCAGATAACGCACCGGTCGATGCACTTCTATTTGATGAAGCTACAGATGGCGACATTGTAAATGACCCTAATAACCCGCAACCCCTGCAACTCGTTATTGGAGAAAATCGCGTCAACGGCACAGTTGTTTCACCTGATCTGGACTACCTTACGATCAATGTGCCAGCCGGCAGTGAGCTGTCTGCTTTAGAGCTTACAGAATACGTATCCGAAGATGATGTCTCCTTTATTGCCATCCAGGCTGGCTCTGTTTTTACAGAGCTGCCCGAAGGTGCTGAAGCTGCAAATCTGTTGGGCTTCGTACTCTTCGGGGCTGAATTGGCCGGTACCGATATTCTCGATGATATGGGAACTGGCGAAGATGCACAGGGATTTACACCGCCTCTGGAAGCGGGTGACTACACCTTCTGGATTCAGGAAACCGGCGATTCGACGGTAGATTACAGCTTCAGTTTTGTGGTTGAAGAGTCTAATTAAGCGTAGATTTTTGAACAGACAGTAACCGCTGTGGTTACTGTCTGGCGCACAGCGACCGCTTACAATACCTTGCAGCGAATAAGCCTGGTCGGAATAAAAAATAAAAGCAATACACAACACTACAAAAGCAAAAGTGCATTTCTACGTGCAGTTTTAGCTGCGCAATTATTAACTGACAATCAACAGCACATACAAAATCACTATCCTCCGTCTGTTTCGCTGATAATTCCCAAACATGGGATAGGCAGCCAAAGCCTGGAACAGGCATTACTGACTGGGCCAGCAGCCCGTCCAGCCGGTAGATACGCACCATCCTCATTAGAAATTTTTTCTATATAGGAAATCTGATTTGAAAACATACTTAAATCATCGATATCTGACAAAGACCCCTTTAGCGGCCAAGCGCCCTCATCGTCTGTAGAAATCCTCCGGTTCCAACAAGTTCCAGTGGGCTGTGCGGAAAGTTCGGCATCAAGGATCCAATCCACAGCCGCCATGGCTGCCTTTGCCATCATTGGTAAAATCGGGACTCGACGCAGGATCTGCTAAGACTGCGATTTTTCTGTCTTACCCTGACGACTGTTCTTAAGAAAAGTTTGTTACCGAACTTCCCGCACAACCCGCCAGTATCAATCGGCCGCCGTCCCCTCTTAAGAATTGGACCTGACTATGAAACCGGAATGACTGCTTATCATAGTCAAGAATACCAAGCGGCCAAAGCCATTCGCTATCGCTGTGCAGACTCTGATGTTGTTATCGTCGAAGGTATGGAGTAGCGTTTATCAAGTGTTAACGGGCAACTTTGACAGTTGCGCCCGGAGTTATTCCGCAAATCAATACAAGGTTCAGTAAATGACTGATAGCAAATACCCGTTTGAAGCATTGCACCTGAAGCCCAGCCCCGTCGCGGACATGGAGAGACGTTCTGCGGAATTTCTAAAAACAATGCAGACGCGCCGCACCGTAAGAGACTTAGCTTCGACACCGGTGTCGCATCGATCATAGAAAACGCTGTTGCCACTGCCGCAACAGCACCGAGTGGTGCCAATATGCAACCCTGGTACTTTGTCGCAGTAAAAGATGCCGCGATAAAGTCAAAGATATGTTGCAAATGCCAGTCATGTGGTCTGATTGCATGAGAAAACAGGGCATCCCGGATCAGTGCGGGAGCAATACTGTTATATTTCCGTGGGTTAGGTTCGGAGCCATGGCACGGCTGGAAATACTGTTAAAAAATGCGCGCCAGTTGCCGTTACATCAAAGCAAATAGGCTTACGTCAGGTATGTTCGTTTTTGGTTAATAGCATATCTTTTTTGGAATGGTTCAGAATACTCATCGTATACGGCCACGTCATCATCTCTGCTTTTGCCTTGACCACAGTATTAAAGGCAGATTTCAAGATGCTGGTGTCCGGTATTTCCAGCGCAGAAATCGAAGATGATGGAAAAAATATATTCATCCTTCTCGCCGCACTGTGGGTGTCCGGTCTAACTATCATTTACATTGACACCGAATTCAGTGCCGATTTGCTTATGGCGAATGGTAAGCTTTTACTGAAGTTGGTGTGTGTGGCGATGTTGACGGCCAATGGAATAGTTTTGCACTTGATTTCTTTGCCTATACTCGAGCGAGAAACAGTGAAAGTCAGTTATACAGAGTCCGTACTACTCTCGCTGACTGGTGCATTGAGTACAAGTCACTGGATGTTGGCTGCTTTTATTGGTATGTCTGCACCATTAGGACGCATTCCATTTTCCACTCTGCTTAATGCTTATTGGGTATTTCTGATAATGCTTGTGCTAGTAGCATTCTGTTTTGTCGCGGTAATCCGAAGAGTTAAAATCGGGATTGCCGGTAGGCGAGCCAACGACCCACCCGCTGCGAGAAGGAAAAAACTTTTAAGCGAATTGATCTCTACTCCCCGTTGCGA
>CAZKAQ010000180.1:0-3576 GCA_964550655.1 uncultured Granulosicoccaceae bacterium | reverse complement strand
TTATAAGAATGAATACAAAACTAAATCAACGCAGACAATTTATAAAACTTGCCTCTGGTCTGATGGTAACACCGTTTGCCTCATTAACAGGGGGCATCGCATCAGCACAAGCCAGAACAGCGCCACTGAGGTTACTTACAATCGTTGAAAGTTACGGAGTGCCACGAGCACCTCGTAAAGATATCTGGATAGATTCAACAGCTGGTGATTACGCGTTAACCGGTGATGAACTAGGGACTATCCTGGCGCCACTTCGTGCGTACAAGGACAATATGCTTGTATGCACTGGCAATAAGATGGAGAGCGTGAAAACTTTAGGAACCAGCCGTACTCACCACCACATGGCGACGCATACCCTGTGTGGCAGTAGTCACACCAGTGGCGCTAATGCCAGCGCCAAAACTGAACATGCCTCACTAGATTTCTATATTGGGGATTACCTGAATAACGAACATGGTCAGTCTTTGGGGCGTGCATTTCAGCATTTATATTTCTCCACTAATTCTCAGGCGCAAGATACGACCTATTGTTATGACGCATCTGGAAATCAGATTCGATCCCTGGCTGGTCCGATCAAACAGGCAAATGCCATCTTTACAGATGATGCGAGTGTGGCTGGTTTGCAGTTTGAAAATGACACTCAACAAAGTATTTTTAGCCTGGTGCAAAGGCAGGTTCAATCACTGCGAGGACAGCTAAATGGTTTAAATGCCAACGCAGTTATGGATGCCTATCAATCCAGTATTGATGATCTGGCTGCGCAGATACAGTTGAGGAGCGAAAACGTATGTGGCTTGCCGGGTAACTTTGGCTCGTACCCGACAGACCTGAACCAATCCACAGTCTCTACCCCCTTTATATTTAATAACATAAAACAGGCATTTGCCTGTGACTTGGCCTCCAGCATTACATTTGTAATTGGTGGTGAGAAGATCAACCAGTTGAGACATGCAGACCTGTATGATGCAGAAGAGCATGCAGATTCTGAAGTACAATCACTGCTTAATAAAGTACAGCATTCTATGTCGCACCAGGTAAGTGAGGCAGCGGATAAAGCTCATGAAGTCGTTCGGATACATCAATCTGCGGAGCTCGCGAAGATACTGGACGATATGAGTGTAACCCTTGATGTCGATGGCAACACCTTGTTGGATAACACAGTAGTCTTCGTTACATCTGCAATGAGTAGCAATACTCATTCTGATGATGACTATTGTCAGCTTTTGATTGCGGGTAAAAACACTAACTTAAAGGGTGGATATCACTACGATCTGAGTGGTCATTCACACAATGAGCTGCTAACTACGATTGCGCAAGGCATGGGCATGCCGGATGACAGATTTGGCGGGCATAACAGAAATGGAGTATACGTAAATAATTTAAGCAATGGGCCTATTTCCAGAATGCTAATAAGCTAGTTTTTAATTGCAACGATATCTAATCACCGGATTTCTATGATTGTAATCAAGAATACAATCCAATATACAAATAATAAAGATATAGAGAATTAAAAATGATCAGGCCCTTTTTATATAAAACACTTCTCGCTACTGTGTTTATCACATTAACAGCTTGTGGTGGCGGTGGTGGTGGTGGCGGCAGTTTTGTGATCAGTGAATCAGACAACAGCGACCAAAGCCCGGGTGATTCCAACATACCGGGCAATACAGCAACCCCTGAAACGGGTTCAGCGTCGCTTGCAATTGGCAAGAGTAATTTTGAGGGTAACTGCGCTGAGTGTCATGGTAACACCGGGAATAGCATCTTCAGACCTATTGATCCGGACAATTGTCTAGTCGCTGATTGCGGTAGTCTCGATGCACTGGCAAGCTTCATAGATATGTATATGCCTTCCGGACGAGCCCACGAGTGTACTCTTGGTGGAGAAGATAGCTGCGCCATTACAACCGCAGCATTCATAATGAACGGTTTCAGTATCGAGACTGGTAACGACGGCCCCGTCGAACAAATTCCATCTGAACCAGTAGATGAGAATGTTCAATCGCCACTGGCGCGACTGACCAATGACGAGTATGTCAATAGCGTGAGAACCCTGCTCAGTTTACCCGCCGATTCAGCGGGAATCGAGGAAGCCAAAAACTCACTGGTTTCAGAGTCATCTGTGAGAGGGCTGAGCAATGACGCAGTAACCCAGTTTACGACTCAGCTCACCTTATCTGGCTATTCAACACTGGCTGTGGCCGCTACTAATGATTTTCTAAGAGACACTACATCAAAAGCTGATATTGACCAATTGCTTAATTGCTCTGTATTGTTAGAAAATATAGACGCCAGTGCTCCTACAAGGGAGTGCGTTCAAGAGTTTTCGAAGGGCCTGGTCAGTGCGGCTTACCGCCGACCAAGCAATTCCACTGATGCCGAAAATATCTCTGAAATATATGACAGTATAATTACTATTAACGAAGATGCAGGTAACAGGCTGTACAACTTTGCGGCTCACAAAGCAACGATACAAGGTATTATTCAGTATATTATGCTATCGCCGGAGTTTATTTTTGTTGTCGAGCGTGGAGAGACAGGTCCCTTCGATACAAATGCGACAGAACGACAACTAAGTCAATATGAAATAGCCACGCGTATGGCGTTGTTCCTGGGAGGAACACTGCCCGATGAACAATTGCGTGCCGATGCTGATGCCGGGCTACTTACAGATGTTGAAGTTCGGCTGGAACACGCTGACCGAATGATGGACAGTGAAACAGGCAGAGCACAATTTACCAAGCTTGTCAGAACCTGGTTAGGTGTCGATGAAGCGATTGCAGGATCTACCGAAGTAGAGGTAGTCAATGCTTTCATAGAAGCCTGGTTCCTTAACGAAGGTAGCTTTAGTGAGCTTTATCAATCACCAGTCAAAGTAAAGCATGTTAGCGGTATAGAGACCACTGAGCCGATGGGAGTACTTGGATTACAAGGCTTTATTGCTTCTCATACTCTCGCGCCAACACCGAGCTTTATTACCCGGGGTGTTTTTGTTGTGGAACAGTTACTGTGCGAGGCATTGCCTGATGATATACCCGATGATGCGCTCGATGCTGGTGCGTTAACTCCACTTCAGGTCTTTGAAGAACATGCAAAGCAATCATGTGCAACATGCCATAAAGTGTTCGATAACTATGGCGCAGCATTTCAGCAATTTGATTCCGAGACCTCGTTGTTTGATCCAGCATCCCAGGATTTCGGCACTAGCTTTGATTTGTTTGACATCGGTGACGTAACCCAGACGGTATCTACGTTAGATGACTTAAGCTTTAGCCTGGGGGCCAGCACGCGAGCATCTAACTGTATGGCTGAACTGTGGTATCGACATTCTTTACGCCGAAATATTGATTTGAACGGAAAAGATGACTGGGAGCTGCAACAGTTGATGAGCGACTGGAACGAGTCAGATGAAAAAAGTATGAAAGCACTTTTGCGCTCTATAGTGGCGTCAGAATTTTTTATTACTCTGTATCTGTAGAACCAGTTCTGTAACAGCGAGCAATATTACAGAGAACTATCAACAAGCCTGAACAGACATATAGAATGCCACTCCATGCAGGAGTGGCAGAGATATCA
>CAZKAQ010000179.1:0-6336 GCA_964550655.1 uncultured Granulosicoccaceae bacterium | reverse complement strand
TCGTAAATACATTGTAACAACACTGGAATCAGCCATCCTTTCTTAGGTGTTAACAGGACAGTAGTGAAAAATTGTAAGAGAATTAAACAAGCGGCGTATTTGAAGAAGTGATTAAAAAAGAATCACGCAAGATGCTCTGATGGTACGCATCTGTAGAGATCTACGGCTCGCTTTCAGAACCTGAACATTCGACCTGAAAAACCGGCGTGTACAGTCAGCAGAATCGACACTGGTTTCTGCCTGTGTACGCACATGTCTGTAAATATTGATTAACGGAGATAGAGAATATTGTTTAACGATTTGGAGCCACTTTTCGATTGCTGTGCAGAGTATCGAAAAAGCTCAGGCAATGTAGCGCGGAATTCTTTGTGATCAGTACCCGATGAAATTACTAATAATAACTTTACTTTCTGCGCTTTTTGTAGCTGTGTTTGGTGTTTGTGTAGAACTGGTTCTGCGGAACACAGGTATCGAACCAGTTCAGCATCTTCTCTCTGCAGACCTTGCTACCTATGAAAAAGTCCCTGGCATCTGGGCGCCCGGTCAGGACATTACCTGGAAGCACGTGCCATCCCTGCCGCACAGGATCAGGATAAATTCAGCGGGTTACCGCGGAGCAGAATTTGATATCCAAAAAGGGTCGGACGAATTTAGAGTATTAATGGTGGGGGATTCGTATACCTTCGGCAATAATGTAGGTGAAGCTGAAACCATGCCTTACCAGTTGGAGCAGGAGTTGTATGAAGTATGTGAAAACAAAAGTTTTACTGTAATTAATGCAGGAATCTCCGGGAGTACCATCAGGGGCCAGATGGAAATGGTAAAGCGTGGTATGTCGCTAAACCCTGATTTAGTCGTATTGGTATTTACTGAAACAGATATCCCCGAACTGCCCGATCCGTTGTGGGATCGTATGTATAACAACCGGATGGCTAAGTCTAAGTTTCCGGTATCCGTATTCTGGCCATTAGTTCGTGATACGGCTACCTGGGCGTTTATCGCTAAAGGTCGTGAAACGATCTCAATGCGCACGCGGCGGCAATACGAAGTCATTGAGGGCAGCGAAGATGAACTCGTGCACGATGAATTAAAACTCACTTACATAAAGGAATTGAATAAGCTTGCTGCACAAATAGAGGAACAAGAATCCGGTTTTGTTGTTGTCAACTTTCCAGGTAATCATGCCGCGCGTGGCGAACCCTATATTGACACATATTTTTGGGCGATGGAGGAGTTTCCAAAGAACGGAATAACCACTATCAATCTAATTGAGCCTTTGCGACGGGCACTTGGGGACAATATCGACAGTGCCTATCTTTTGCCTGAAGATGGTCATCCTTCGAAGCTAGGTTATAAAATCGCTGCCACTACTATGGCGCGCAGTTTAATGACTCAAGCGGCATTGCGGAATCGTTGTCGAGATTCGCACACTTCAAGTGGTGGTGTAGGATCTACAGGCTAATGAGCTGATGAGCGTGTGGTTTAAGGATCGGTTTTTATTTCCGGTAATAGCAATCCTGTTGGGTTGTGGTATGGCCTTGCTGTTACTGGAAATTGTGCTCAGAGTTGCCTCGCTGGCTCCACCCAGGGGACTTCATTCAGTTAACGAGAGCAACTATAAGGCAATCCCGGGTATCTGGAACCCGGGGCAGGATTTCATATGGAAAGAGTTGCCACCTTTGCCGTACCACGTCAGTATTAACGCGTTGGGCTATAGAGGGACAGAACTGCAACGAGATAAAAAAGCAGATGAACTTCGTGTTTTCGTTGTTGGTGATTCATATACCTTTGGCAGCTTTGTTGATAATGAAGAAACCCTTCCAGCCCAACTGGAGTCCCGGTTAGCCGACAAGTGCACTGCTAAGGATGTTTCCGTTATCAACAGTGGTGTACCTGGCAGCACTATACGCACGCAAGTGAATATGATAGAGCGAGGGCTTGTGCTTAAGCCTGATCTGGTTGCTTTGGTATTTCACGATAATGATATTGAAAATCTGGCGGATCCGCTGTGGGATCGTATCGTGGTAAACAGAGCTAGCAAATCAAAGTTTCCCGTTTCAGTCATCTGGCCTTTGATCAGAAATACAGCAACGTGGAATTTTTACCTTCGCATCAGAGAAATTGTGCGTTCCAAAGATATCCTTGCTTTAAATGTAGATAGTAAAAATCAGCAGTTGAATGAAGATGAAAGCAAAATAGATCCTGCAATGACGAAAAAGTTGAAAGCTCTTTACATGAAAGATCTCTATGATTTGGCTGACCGGCTCAGTGAACAAAACCTTGAGTTTGTATTCGTTGTTTACCCTGGGCACCACTATGTCAGGGGAGAGTTGTTTGACGATTTGCCTGACTGGGCTGAGAAAACAGGAGTGGCCGGCAATATTCCTACACTAAACCTGGGCAATGCGCTCAGGCAGGGGCTCGGTGATGATGTAGAAGCCGGTTTTTCGCTGCCATACGATGGTCATCCGTCCAAATTGGGTTATCAGTTGGCCGGTGAGGCAATGGCGGATTATCTGTTACAGCAAACAGGGATCAAAGCTTTTTGCTCATGATGACCATCACCAGCATACGAGTATGCCAATGCAGTCACTACACAACTTCCAGGTAGGAGTGGTATTCGAAGTCAGAGACCTCACGTGCAAACCGCTTCATTTCCTGCGTTTTGCAATCAACCAGCAATGTTTGAAGTTGTTTTGAGAATATCTGTTGCACATGCTCACCGTTACCAAATGCTTCAATGGCACTGGCCCAGTTCACCGGCAGTTGTGCAAGATCCTGACTATAGGCATCACCGGCAATGGCGTCAGCGGGAGTCATCTTTTGTTCAACACCCAGCAAGGCACCGCCCAGAATACTGGCCAGAACAAGATAGGGATTGGCATCAGCACCTGCAACACGGTGTTCAATCCGACGCGCCTTATGACTGCCACCCGGAATGCGAATAGCAGCAGTCAGACGGAATAAATACCATTACCAATGATCAGATAGTCAAATAACTGAGTTGACTCTTGAGGCTCACCATTGGCTTGCGATTTTATTGTCGTAATAGCCCATTGGGACTTTTCGTTATCGAACCTTGCTTTGATAACTTCGGTATTTAACTGGATATGTTGATTTAAATCATGAAGATCAACATAACTTTGCAGTTAAGCCTGAACTTGCTGACCTGATGGCCACTCAGGATAATCGTCAGGCATAGGGTGATCGGGCAAGGCGTATACCGACTTTGAATCCTGCGTATTAACCCCCGGATATCGCCTTGACGCGGCCCAAACACCGCCCACGTCAGGCTCCTTTTCATAAACAGTAACGTTGTACTTTAAGGTTTTTAAAGTACGCACCGTGGTGATGCCCGCAATACCAGCACCAACGATACAAATATATTTTATCATTTATTCTATAGCTCGAAAAAATTAAAATTAATCAGCTAAACCTTATTATGAAAAATCAGCGGAAAGGACATCTGGTGGAACAAGAATATTATCAAACAGTAGTATACACAAACCGAACTATGTCACATCAGATTTTGGGTTAAGCGAACGAGGTGGATTCCACCCCGTCCTTGTGCCTGAACTTCTGGTTGAACAAAGCGATTTACTTTGCATTAAAGTCACGAAAACCAAGTGAGTTGTTAAAGCCACTAAAAGCGCTATCCGACTTACGCGACTGCTGCTCCGAGATAAGTAACTCATCTTTAACAGAGTTCACATTGTCCAACTCTGATGCGGCCATCACGAGTGAGTCTCGCGTACTTTCCTCAGGCACAATGCCAGAGAGCGTGGCCACGCCATTTTCAATAAACACGGCTACACTGGCAGACGGAGTAGCCGTAACTATCTCGCTGATGGTCGCTGCTGACGCTGTGGCCGGGATGGTGAATGCGCCGCCGACAAGTAAGAGGCCTGCAACAGAGTGCTTCATAGCGCGAGTAGTTGTTTGGATTAAATTTTTCATTTTCATGTTTCCTTTAAAATGTATTGAGTTAAGTTGTTAAGGTAGTTGGTTTTTACTACGCAATATCAAATTGCGATGACTGTATAATAGGTACTCAGGTTTTCAGGGGTTTTTCCCCGAACTTACATTTGTGTATGATTTGCGGGAAATATTGGTCTCGGGAGTGGTGGAAGGCTGATTGAAAAAATACTGGTAAATCGTCTATCGTAAAATATCAGGGTTTGTTGAAATATAGATGAAAGTGAACGGATTCAGCTGTATTCCAACAGTCCGTCAGAATTGAAATAAGAGCGGCAGAATCTGCCAGGTCAAAGCGATCGCCTGGTCCGGTTGAGCGAATCAGTGTGCTCAGCGTAAAGTCAATGGAGTCGTTTAAAAAATTAAAAGGTCCACGCGATAAAAATAACTTATCACTGACAGACCACACGTTTTTTAACTACGGTGATGTACTCGTGAGTACATTCCGGCTAATTACCTTCAGATACACCTTCGGAGAGGGTAGCTACGCCATTGTCGACAACCATGACGACCTTGGCAGACACAGTTGTTGTAATGATTTCACTGATTGTTGCCGCAATCGCAGCAGTCGCTGTAGTCGCCGCAGCCGGGACGATGACGACAGCACCGATGATTAAAGCGCCTGTAACCGTACGCATCATTGAGCGCGGTATTTTTATATCAGAGTTTTTCAATTCTTATCTCCAGTAGCTTGTATTCGGTTTGTTTGTTAGCGTTTCAGGTTTTTTCTATACAGTTTTGGACTATGTTGGTTGTGGTTTGGTGTGCTGTTATCCAGCGCCTGATTGAGAACTTCCATTTATAAGTGTTTGGATAAAACTCTCCGGGGGTCAGGATTCAGAAAGACGGGGTGATACCACCCCGTCCAACTGCCTGACCGTTCCGGTTGAACAAAACGATTTACTTTGCATTAAAATCACTAAAACCGATTGCGTTATTAAAGTCTCTAATTCCGGTAGTCGATTTACGCGACCGTTGCTCCGAGACACGTAACTGATCGTTAACAGAGCTCACATTGTCCAACTCTGATGCGGCCATCACGAGTGAGTCTCGCGTACTTTCCTCAGGCACAATGCCGGAAAGGGTGGCCACGCCATTCTCGATAACCACTGCCACACTGGCAGACGGGGTTTCCGTAATTATCTCGCTGATGGTCGCTGCAGACGCTGTGGCCGGTATGGTGAAGGCGCCGCCGACAAGTAAGAGGCCTACAACAGTGTGCTTCATAGCGCGAGTAGTTGTTTGGATTAAATTTTTCATTGTCATATTTCCTTTAAAATGTATTGGGTTTAATTATTAAGGTAGTTGGTTTTTACTACGCAATATCAAATTGCGATGACTGTATAATAGGTACCCAAGTTTTCATCAGTATTTCCTTGAGCTTACATTTGTGTATTTTTTGCCGAAAATATTTGTCTTCGTGTTTTCAGGCGTAAAAAACGAGGTAGTTACAACCCCGCCCTGGTACCTGGTTGTTACGTTTGAGCGAATCAGTTTAATTTTTGCTGAAGTCATTAAATCCATTTGCGTATTTAAAGTAATTAAACTCATTAAAGTTGTTGAAGCCATCAAAATACCTCGGCTCATTATCAATGCTGGTGTCGCCAGACGCGTTTGGATCACTGAAAGCACCGGAGGCCCGCAAGTCACCGGAGCTGTTAAAGTTACCGAAGCTGGATGATTCAGGTTCAAGCAGAAAATCTGTACTTGCCACGCCAGATCTGTAGGAGTCAGTCGACCGTTGTTCTGCGACCAGTAACTCATCGTTTACAAAGCTCACGTTGTCTATTTCCGATGCCGCATGCAAGAGTGAGTCTCGCGTACTTGCCTCTGGCACGATTCCGGAGAGGGTGGCTACACCATCCTCGATAGTAACGACAACGCGCGCAGACGGAGTTGCCGTAATCATTTCGCTGAGAGCTTCTGCAGTTGATGCTGTCGCCGCAACCGGAATGGTGATGGCACCGCTGACGAACAGGATGCCTGCAATCGTTTGCTTGATATTCTGTGATATTTTTACCATTGAATTTTCCATTGTCCTGATTCCTGAAGTTTGTATTGGATTCGTTAAAGTATTTGGTTTGTTTCTACGCGTTACTTAACTCGTATGTTTCCAGTATCGGCGCACCGGTTTTCAGGCGTTTTGCCGTAAACTTACATTTGTGTATATTTCAGCGGAAATATCAGACTTCGGGGCGGGCATTTGAAAAACCCGGGTAGATTCCACTGCGTCCGGGTAGTTGGCTGACCCGATTGAACGAAATCTGTGTATCGATCAACGTGGTCGGTCAGACTGTAAAGGCGAGATAAGAGGGGAATGGCTATGCTGAATGAAGAAATCTCAGCGGCGTCGCAGACTAG
>CAZKAQ010000178.1:0-6360 GCA_964550655.1 uncultured Granulosicoccaceae bacterium | reverse complement strand
CTGTGGAATCAAAGATCAAGTGAGATGCTGTCAATTTCATGAATAGTCCGGGTTAGAGTGACGGTTTAAAATTGAGAAGAGTATTTGTACACCATACAGGTCACAACGTGGAATTTAGTCGACGACCTCGGTCTTAATATATGAGAACGACGTCTACATAGTTAGTTAAATGCGGAGCATGGACTATACGTATGAGGCAGAACGAATCCGTAGTCGTATGCCTCTTTGTGTTGCTCTGTACGCTTCGTGTATCGAATATAAAGAAAGCACTACGTCTTCGTAAGCCGTGAGTTCACAATGTGTAACTTTCTTTCAGAATCGATTCAGCTTTGAAAAAAATTGACAACCGAACCATCCTGTCATTATAAAAACTGTTTTTGATGCTACATTCGTCGATAGTATGGGTTACATACAGTACCCGAAAAGAGGACGTACGTTTATGAGTGCATTCAATAAAATAAAGCAACTGCTCAATATTGGCCTGGTGACAGGCATGCTGTTTATGGCTCCACTCTCAGCTCTTGCTGCAGAGTTAGTCGATATTAACCGCGCAAATGCAGCGACAATGATAGAAAACTGGAAAGGCATTGGTGAAAAGAAAGCCAGGGCTATTGTAGATTACCGAAACAAAAACGGTAAATTCGCAAGTATTGATGATCTTGCCAATGTGCCGGGTATGGGTGAAGTACTGATCAAGAATAATCGGAAGTATATGTCTGTAACGAAAGGGGCTTCCAAGCCAACTGGCAAGACTACCGCCAAAAATTCGAGCACAGCCAAAAAAGACAAAACTGCCACGGCGAAAACTTCAAAGAAGAGCAGTGATTCGAAGAGCAAAGATTCTAAAGCTTCCAAATCTTCCAAATCAAAAAAAGATAAAAGTAAAAAGACTAAAAAAGACAGTACTTCTAAAAAGAAAAGCACCAGCAAAAAGAAAAGTACGGATAAAAAGAAAAGTAAAAAGAAAAAAGTTAAAACCAGCTAATGCTGTGCTTAATGTCACCCCGGGTATGCCGGGGCGACACTATAGGCTCCAGTTAACATAGAATTCTAGTTAGTAGCAAAACAGTAAAACAGACCGTCGCCGGCAGTTGCGATTAGGTCCGCCTGACTACATCCGATAGAGGGATGTGCGGTACTCCACGAGGTTGGATTCGCACCACCGCCCATTCGATCATGATGTCCGACCAATGCAGCACCAATGCTGTTACTGGTCCAGTTAGAGCAGGTGGAATCTATTGATAAATCCGTTGAAGCCAAGCCGTTAAGTTCTGTGCCGGTGAGGATATCATGCCGATTCGGTGAGTCTCCGACGCCGCCTATCTCATCTCTGTTCTCGGTTATCGCCGTTTCCTGATTGATGTTGTTGGAGTCTGACAACAAGTTGGTGACACTGTCTGCCACGACTACATTGTTAGCATTTACCCATGGGCCGTCACCGATGCGTTCACTGGCATTGATACCGTCTGGTCCGGTTGTGCTCAGGTAGGCGCGCCACTCTTTACCGGTAACACCAACAGCCTCTGCCAAATTACCGCAGTGCGCATCAGCACCGGCGAGTCCGCCCAGATTGCCACCATCTCCAGGGCCGGCACTGGTCAGGAAAAAAGACATCTCGGTGCTTGTCTCATCGGGCAGACTACCGGTTTCACCCAGCGCTGATGTGTCGTCATCATCATCGCTGGAACATGAGCCTATGACCATAAGTGTCACTAAAGCAAAAGCGGGTAGTGTTCGTTTTGTAGTTAGCATAAGGATCCTCGGTAATATCAGTGTTAAATCAGGAGCAGAGTGTATTGCCAGCGTAGTGCGAGCAAATCATCTCTTTGCAAATTGAAACACATTGACGAAATGGAAGCTACTTTACTGAATACCTGCTTAAGGTTTGAGCTGGGTCGGTGTCTGTTGCAATGTCTTTAGACAGTTAAACTGGTGGGTTATAAAACCGATGTGGTGCAAACGGCATTTGTAACGCCCTTTGAATCATTTCCAGATAACGCAACTCTCCAAAGACAGCAATAAATTACTTGCCGATACGCGTTTCCGCTTTTCCGCCAGTGGTGCCTATTATAACCTGACCCAACAACGTCTGGAATCTCTGGAAGAAGCCAAATCCAGTAACATCCAGACGATTAGTGGTTTTGTTCGATCAAGGCTTGCACCGGGCAATGCGACAATCAACAGTATCGCAAAGCGTCAGGCAACGCTCGCTGCAGACTTGAACAATGCTTTGTCATTACTACGAACACAGGTCGATCTCGGCATTAATCGTGACAATCAGGCCCTGCTGCAGTCAATGGATGCTCGCCACAGACAGCAGATCGTTATTGCACAAGCCGTGGAAGGACTATCTGCAGTAGCTATTACTTACTATGCCATAGGTTTATTGTCCTATGTGATCAAAGGTACACATTACTGGTTGCCATTTTCACAAAATGCGGTTATAGCTATGGCAGTTCCATTAATTTTAGTTGGCATCTGGTCATTCCTTCGATTCAAACGCACTAAATGGGAGCGGGAGGTTAGGTAGCGTTTGACTGGACGATACCGATCAATCAATATTCCGACGGTCGAGACCTGGCCCGATACGTGGTAGCCTTCGACATATCTTTGAATAGAACAATAATAAATCAGGAAGCCCTATGTTTATCGTCCGTCCAATCTTTTTTATCGTAACGCTGGCATTTGGTTTCGTGCTATCCCAAAACCTGGATGGTATTTTGAAAATTCGTGAAGGTGTATTTGAGTTAGCGACGTCATTTGTGGAAAAAAAGCAGACGCAGGAAGCAGGTACAGCAGGATTAATCGAGTCACCTTCAAATGTCAGTAAATTTCTGGCACCGGAATACTGGAAATACGGAGTAATTATTGTTGGAGTGTTTGCAGGTCTCTTTACCGCTTCTTTGGGGAGTGCATTGCTGTTAGGTTTTTTGGGCGGGATATTATTTAGCCCGGAAATATCTGCTTTTCCGATTCTGAGTGAAAATGCCTTGTTGATCAGCAATGGTGTAAGAGATCTTATTAGAGGGCTCGTGAACTAGTCCGGCAAAGATCTCCAGTAAGCGAAGCGGACACGATCTACCTTAATAGAAGCTATCCACAACTATGATGACTCTACTACCGCCTTGTGAATAATGCAGGTTAGCTCTTTTGCCAACGCGTGGTAAGCATCGCCAAACAGAATATGTTTCTTGTTGATGAACGATGGACGCGACGGATCATGACCGTAGAAATCAGACAATATCCGATAGGTTTCTTCGCACGGTTCGTAGGCAGCCAGACCGGTGATCTTTCCACCGTGGCGGATAGGGTCAAAACCGCACAGATTGGTATTCAGAAACCAGAAGTTGCCGGCTGAGTGCACACGAGGCCACTCATTGATCATTTCGAGCTTACCCGCTTTACCGGTGTAAATGCTGCCTGCAAGGCCGTCGCCGCCGCCGTCGGCTGTGATCACCAGCGCATCATTGAACCCCGATGTGTAATAGGCGGAGGCTGCATGGCTGCGATGATGATCCACATATTCAACCGGTGCGTCGATTCCGGCACTCTCGAGATCGGCTTCGAGTTGTAGCTTGTTTTTGCTCAAAACCCCCAGCGCAAACTGTGAAGCCTTGACAAAAGGAGGGCTGGCAGTCAACGGGCCGAGCATTCGTGTTACTCGTGCGAAAATCTTCTGGAAAAGCTTCGAGTCGTCGATATCCGAGTAGATCGGGTAGTCGGCGGTTTCGACCATCGCCCTGAATCCAATGCTGACGCGGTCGATCTCTGCAGGACTTACACCGGTGGTCTCGAACAGACTGGCAAGTGACAGATGTGGAAAGCCGAAGTGCAACTTCTCGCGTGAAAATCGCTCTTCATTCGCTGCAAACACCGGCCTCCCATCGATCACTAAACAAACCCCGGCATCCTTGCCATCGTGTAGCCCCAGAACTTTCAAATTGGCATTCTCGTCTTATGGTACGTGATCCGTATACGCGCGGATTGTGGCTTGGTTGCTTGGGCGAGTCCTGTCTTTGCATCACCTGCGGATCGTCAAATGACTGAAACTCATGAAACCAGACGCGACAAATTCACCCAACCTGGCATGCCCTTGCTGGATAACTATATAGCTGAATGAGCGAAGGAGTGCAGGGGTCAGGAGCGTTTTATAATGTACTGAATAGTTTAAGTAGACAGGTCTACAGCGATCAAAAGGCCGTTTCCATCTGGATCAAAAAGTGTTGCCACTGTTTTTATTTTACATGCGCATACGCGGAACATCGTCAGGGTCGAGCATAAGCTCAATCAGTAAAGGACGATCTCTTGTTTGTATTGCCTGAATAGCGATATCCAGTTGTTCAGGTGTTTCTACTTGTATGCCCAGTCCGCCCAAAGCAGTGGCGACATCGGCAAATGAAGGCCATTCGAACTGCGACAGGCCGGGATCAATGTTTCGATCGACAAACTGTATGTGCTCTGCTCCGTAGGCAGAGTCATTGCACACAATAACAATCAAATCCTGATTTAGTCGAACGGCAGTATTGAACTCATTAATGCCTGCCATCATGAATCCTCCATCGCCGGTAAACAAAACCACAGGCCTGTCAGGAACGGCAAAGCAGGCACCAATGGCGTGCTGCAGGCCTATGCCAATGGATCCGAAATTAGTTGTCGCGATAAAGCTCTTTGCATCCGGTGCTTTAACACGGCACCAAACCTCAGTCATGAAACGTCCACCATCTGTGGTCACGATTCTGTTTTCTGGTAATGCTGTATCCAGTTTGTCTAAGGCATAAACGAAACCGATGGTGCCCTCTTTGGTGGTTTCCAGAACAGCAGGTGGGTGCTCGGTTAGTGTGTCGCTATTAAGCTCGTTGGTAAAACCACTGGGTGCAATGTCGGCTTCGTCAAGCCATTTGACTATATTGTCAGCGGTAAGTGCGGCATCGCCAACAAGTGCTGCATCCGGGTGGTAGTTTCTACCAATCTCTGACACCGTATCGTTTATTTGAATGATACGTTTGCCTTTCATTAAAGCGCCATGATCAGTGGTGAAATGGTGCAGGCTTGCACCAAATGCGGCAACGCAGTCACTTTTATCAATGACATCATATGCAGCAGGAGTACTCAGGGTACCAAATATATCCATATTAAACGGATGATCATTAAACATAGCTTTCGCCTTTAGCGTGGTTGCCAGTGGCGCTTCTAATCGATCCGCTAAACGAATCAGTGATTCTTCGGCGCCGATAGCGCCTCCGCCCGCTAATATGACCGGGCGCCTGGCAGAGGCAAGCATGCCAATCGCATCATCAAGGTTGTCACCTTCCAAAACCAACCCGGGATTTTCAAAGACGGGAAGTACGACGTTTTCATGCTCAACTTCTTCCCACATAAAATCAGCCGGCATGTTCAGTACTACAGGGCGTCTTTCCACCTGAGTTTGATAAAAAGCCCGTGCAATGTCTTCAGCCGCTGTGGCGGGTGCGCGCATTTGTACAAACCCTGCACCGGTTGATTTGGTTAATTCACGTTGATCAATATTTTGCAGGTTTTGAGGCGCAATAACGGGTGTGTCTCCACATAACAAAACCATTGATGTATTGCCTTTTACGCCTTCGACAAGGGCTGTTATGCAGTTGGTGAACCCCGGGCCATGGGTAACTGTTGCGACCCCCACCGATTGTTTAAACTTGGAGTAGGCCAGTGCCATCAATACCGCACTTCCCTCATAGGCTACCGGTACAAAGGTGCCATTGCGGGCACGCACAAAATCATCCACCATAAACAGATTGGCATCACCCATCAGGCCAAACAGGGTCTGTACTTCGTGATCAATTAAGCTTTGGGCTATGGATTGGTAAACGTGATGTTTCGTTTTATCCATGAGTAATTCCTACAATGTTAACGCGATGATAAAAGTCCGGGTTAGGTAGTCAGGTCTTCAGCGATCATAAGGCAGTTACCATCCGGATCAAATAATGTAGCCACTTTTACCATACCTTCTACTTCGATAGTGTCCCCATCGAATTTAACACCTGCTTTCTCAAGCGCCATTCGAGACTTATCGAGATTGTCTACTCCAAATACAGGTACGGTGTTTCCGCTCTTAATTTCTTCCGCATCACCCAAACCAATTGTAACCCCCGGAGTATTTGTAGCAAGTTCCGTCCAGCCAGCTTCGTCTACAGCGAAGATCTGTTCGAATCCGAGATGATGTTTGAACCAGGAAGCAGTAGCTGCTCTGTCTTTTACAGAAAGCGCTATTGTAATCGTATTATTAGTAGTAATCGTAGGCATTATCGTAATCCAATGTTTGCGATAAACTAAATAGTATACTAGGAGTCTGCGCGGCAGAACCTCTGCTACTGCGAACGC
>CAZKAQ010000177.1:0-6598 GCA_964550655.1 uncultured Granulosicoccaceae bacterium | reverse complement strand
CACTGAACAGAATCGTATACTCAAAACCTGTCATATCACTAGCCCGGACTATTCACGAAATGGCGAGCATATCGCGCAGAGATTTGGTTTCACAGTGCCTTGTCTTTAACTATCAGGTCTTCTTGCGTTGAATACTTATTGATATTTACAAAAGAAAAAATTTGCTCGGGGCGCGTAGCTGTGGAATCAAAGATCAAGTGAGATGCCATCGATTTCGTGAATAGTCCTGGCTAATACCACCTGCTCTGATCCCGGTCAGGTACTATTTTTACAATCTTTTCTCTGAAACCGGTTTAGAGCCAGTAACTGGCAGTGCACTTAAAGTATTTCCATTGGTGAATTACTTTGTAGCGGACCAGGTTAATCGGGGCTGCGGCACCACCGGTAACAGACAGGCGCCTCAGGTTTCGAGGTAAATTGCCTCAAGACACTCGCTCATAACACAGATACAATATCCGCTGATTTGGCTGATCCTGAAGTTTTAAGCGATGGTTTCAACTACCGTGGTTAATAAGAGCGTTCTGGCAATTGTAGTGGCCGCAATCAGTGCGCTCTTTTTAGGAATTATCTGGCGATTTCTAGAGGCCATTTTTCTGGCCAGCCTGTTTGCCGCAGTATTCCACCCGCTCTATCGACGAATTCTGCGGATATTCGGTGGTAGCCGCGGAGTATCGTCGCTATGCACACTACTGATTGTTTTATGTTTTGTCTTCATACCAGTAATAATGATCGGTACGGTGTTTGTCGGTCAGGGGGCACAGCTCGCCACAAATATGCTGCCCTGGTTTCAGAGCATTGTTAACGAACCGGGATTCATCACATCACAACTTGAAAAGCTGCCCTTCTACAGCCTGGTGGAACCGTACCGCGACCAACTGGCAGAGCGGCTCGGCAGCGTTTTTGTCGCCACCAGCAGCACCCTGGTGGATCTGTTGCAAAGCGCCACACGCGGAACAGTAAGCGCACTTATTACCACACTGCTTGTGCTCTACAGTTTCTTCTTTTTTCTCATGGACGGTGACAGACTTATTAAAAAAATTCTCTACTATCTGCCGCTGGATGATAAAAACGAATCACTACTTTTAAACCGCTTTAGAAGTGTCACAATCGCAACCCTGAAAGGCACTGCAGTGATTGGATTTCTGCAGGGCTCACTGGCAGGTATCGGCCTCTGGGTTTGTAACGTCCCCAATGCCCTGTTTCTCAGCGTAACAATGATGTTGCTATCCGTAGTACCGGGTATCGGTGCGGCGCTCGTCTGGATACCGGCTTGTATTTATCTTGCTGTAAATGGTCAGTGGGTATTCGCCACCGGCCTGTTCCTCTACAGCGCCTTGCTGGTCGGGAGTATTGACAACATTTTACGTCCGAAGCTGGTAGGATCAGACACACAGCTACATGAGTTGATGATATTTTTCTCAACTCTGGGCGGATTGTTAACTTTCGGCGTTCCGGGTTTTATCATCGGGCCGATCATCGCCGCCTTGTTTGTCACCGTCTGGGATATTTACGCCGTTGAATTTAAAGACTGGCTTCCCTTGACCAGCTTTCGCCCTCATAGTGAAAGGCACTTGACAACCGCCGAGGCGCAGGAGACTCTGCTAAAAGATGTAGAGGATCAGGCCAGCAGGCAGGATAAAACTGAACCCGGCCATTCTGCTGACCGGAACCCGGACCAAAGCCCAGACCAAAGCTAAGACAAAGCCCAAAACAAGATTAGAAAAAGATATCGTATAACACCGGAGCAAATATTCACCATGAAACACAGTGCAGCACTCCTGTTATGCATGTTGCCAGCTTTTAACCTGCATGCTTCAGATGAGCTTTCGTGCACCATTGATGTGCTCGACCAGCTGGGTTGGAAAACGGTTGCAAACAGCCAGACGACAAGACTCGAAAATACTGACGCTTGTGACACTAACGCCATTCCGGTTTTCAACTTTAATCAGACAACAGAAAACATCGACTCGCTTTTGTCCCGCAGTAAAGATGCTTTGTATTCTGTGACCAGTAAATGTCTGTTCAACCGCAGTTACCAAAGTGCCGTCAGTGCTTCGATTACAAAACTAACCGACAATCTAGAATTTGAGTTTTTGCCACCAGGCAACGACCCGCGGGATCCGTTCCTGCCACCGGAGGGCACCTGGGATACACAAAGCGCCAAAGGCTACGACATCCCTCTTGCAAGCATTAGTTCATCAGTACAAGCGCTGTATGAAAAACCTTTTGTTGCCGAGTGTTCTGCCGCCACGCAAATCGCACAACTTGCATCGCTCTCAGAGCACTTTGGCCCAACTGCTGATGCAATGATCAGGCTGGATGAAGTCGGCATAGGCACCTGGAAACATTATGCAAAAATTCCGGCAGTAGCCGCTAAACAATCTCTTTTCGTTGACCGCAAAGCCAGACGTAAAGACGGATTAGCAACGCTCGCAAAGCATGGCCAAGGGGCTTTTTACGGACAAATGGGTTACTTGCGTCCTTATAAGGGTATTGATTTTATCGACTCGCTGGACAATCTTGGCCAAAACTACGTGATTGTCGATATCGGCAATAAGGCAGTCGCATCGATAAGAGCACATAAGAAACCATTAAAAAATATGTCCCGAATATCGAGAAAGGCATGGAAAAAATATAGTAAGAGACACAGGAAGGGCGAACCGATTGAATTGCTTACAGAACAATTACAGGCGGAGCTTGAAGCAACAGATCCTTTTTTTACAGATATAGAAATTTACGTGCACCCGTTACGCACACAGAACATCGCTTTTCATATTGCCAGGCAATTCAGCTATAACCCAAGGACCCCCTACGTATTTGAAGTCTATGAAGATTACCAAACGGGGTTTTTCTATAATCGGTTTATAGAACACAAGATGAATGCATGCCTGAGTGGTAACACGTAGCGGCCATCTTCTTGCAACCCCTGGAAGTAGCTACTTCACTACAGCGCGACAGACGTTTAGTCAGAGTTCATTACTTACGCTGCGGCTGCCTGCCTGGTAGCCAAATACTATCAGAGTAAGTACAGCATTCTATTCGCAAAACTAAAAACGGGCCTCAATAGAGGCCCGCTGTATAGCAAACTTCAAGGCACGTGCTGTTACTGTGGTCCCGTCAACTGCCCCAGGAACCGACGGTCGCCATTAGCTAAATCCGCATCCAGAAAAAGACCATTGCCAGTCGTAAGCAACTCTAAAAGATTTGGAAGAGGATCATTCGGATCCATGAAGTTACCAAAGGCAAAGAACTGTGCCGGATTACTTGGCCGCTGCGTCAGATCAAGCAGCACTGTTTCAGAAGCACCATTTACGTCTCCGTCATTTAAATGAGCACTGACCAGCGTCGTATCATTGGTGTTCAAGGTGATAGCATAATCACCAGTGTTCTGGTTTACCAAAACAAATCCGTCAGCAACACCGCCGTCGGCTGTAGTGTCAGAGGTGGTAAATAAAACCACACCTTCAGGTGTGATTTGCGAACGCAACTCACCATCGGGAAAAGTGCTGTTTCGAGCGGCCAGATAAAGGTTACCGGCAGGAAGACTCCACTGGATTACGTTTATCTGTGCAGGGGAAAGAGTTGCAGGAATACACCACACAGTCTGATCTGCATTCATCGGCTCGAGCTCCACACCCGGAAAACCATTCGCACCCGGAGGTCCAATCATAAGAGTTACTGCAGATTCCGGATCTCCAACCGGAGTAGTACCCGCAGGTACAGTAACGCAGCCACTGGCTTGGCCGGTGAACCCGTCAAACATCAAATCCGCTGTACCTATGCCAGCCGAGTTGCTGGGCGGTATAGTTTCATCGCTGGTGAAGTCACCGGTAAAAGAGCCATCAGGGGCCAAAGTGGCACCTGTGTCGGTGTCCCCGGTATCGCCACCTGTGTCACCGCCGGCATCTGCGTCACCGCCGGCATCTGCGTCACCGCCGGCATCTGCGTCACCGCCGGCATCTGCGTCACCGTCAGCATCCGCGTCACCGTCAGCATCCGCGCCACCACCAGCATCGGCATCTGCGTCCGTATCACCAGTATCGTCAATGACTGTACCATCATCGTCATCGCTGTCGCTGGCCAGCACAGCACCAGCCACAATCAAGCCTCCAACCACACCAATTGCGGTGATTGCACCACCGCCGAAGCCAACTCCCGCAAACTCACCATTGGTAGCACCTTCCTGTCCGACGCAAGCGGTGAGCATACTGGCAGCTAACACCACCGGCAGCGACTTTTTTAGTAGATCATTTCGTTTTACCTGCTTCATTCTTCACTTCCCTTAATATATTCAGTGATAACGTGATTTGTAAAAAAATGCCAGCGATAGCAATAATGCCGCAATTAGTACAATAAAAAAACCGTCTAACAAGACTCTTCCATATACATTTTCCGATAGATTGGCGCCAGGCGAAGCAGTTCGACAGGTCCCCAAAACACCAACAACAAGCTTGTACATTGAGCCTGCGATAGCAATTTCCGGATTCCACCTCACCTCAATTGTCCTTACAATACTCTAAAACACCCCGAAACCCACTGTTACTAACGGTTAAAAATTAAGTCCATCAGCTACAAATCAGCGAAGTATAAGTGGTTTTAGCTTCATCCACCACTCAGACTCATACGAATAATGATGCCGGTCTTGCGAAACTACCGCAGACGCAAATAGAGAAAAGCAGCAAGATGATCTTTCCGATTCGCGACGAAAACCCGCAAATACTGGTTCCCTATATCACCTATTTCCTTATCGGTGCTAATTTCATTTCATGGCTTGTGATTCAAAGCATTGGAGCTGAGCCGGGTCTTTCACAATCAGTTTGTTCGTTCGGGCTTATACCCGCTGATCTCTCCGGCGCCCGGTTCAGCAGCGATCTGCAAATGTGCGAGATAGACGGGCAGCCCGATTGGCACACCGTGGTAAGTGCGATGTTTATGCACGGCAGCTGGATGCATTTAATTGGCAACATGTGGTTTTTGTGGATCTTTGGCAACAACGTTGAAGATGCCATGGGACCTGTACGATTTCTGGCTTTCTATATTCTCTCAGGTCTTGCAGCTTCAGCTGCACAGGTAATCGCTGACACCGGCTCGGTGATACCGATGGTTGGCGCATCAGGCGCTATAGGTGGTGTGATGGGCGCTTACATCGTTCTATACCCGCGCGTACACGTCCATATGTTTGTAATGATTATCTTCCGATCCTTTGCAGTACCAGCCTTTCTGATGCTGGGCTACTGGATAGCAGTACAGTTTATGGGAGTCTATTCATCGTTAGGCAATACCGGTGGTGGTGTAGCCTTCTGGGCGCACATCGGAGGCTTTCTCGCAGGTGCCGCCTTAATTTTCATTTTCAAAGATGAAAAACTTCTCGCGCAACATCAATACCGGGGCTGGAATCAAAAGCGTCACAGCGAAGCCGTGTGGCAAAAGGTATCTACCCGTGACCAGCGCTGGCAGTAAACAGTGCAGAGCTCAAGTCGTTTCTCCCTCAGTGTTTATATGATTTCCTGAAGAGCATGTCGGGTTTGTCGATCAAAAAGTAATCTCGCCTGCAATGCACGAAACAGCTTGCGTGCAATCCATAGTACACTCCCTGAACACCTGCTCTGGAAAACAGTTCCCTGATGCCTGAATATAATGTTTGAACCATGGGTTCTATTTTCAATCGGTGGCGCATTCTTTCAGAACCTGCGATCCGCACTGCAGAAGCACCTGAGCAGCAAACTTTCAAATACTGCGGCAGCCTATACAAGATTTTTATATGCGTTGCCTTTTTCCCTGTTATATCTGGGTTTTCTGCACTACTTACCAGATACGCGTATACCTGCTGTCAATATCAGTTTTGTTATCTATTGCATTACAGGTAGTCTCACGCAGATTCTCTTCACCGTTTTTTTATTGTGGATGTTTACCTTTAAGAGTTTTGCGGTAGGCACAACATTTTCAAAGCTTGAAGTCGTGGTAGTAGCGATCCTTGGCGCACTGCTTCTGCAGGATAGCCTTAGCCTTACAGCAGTAGCAGCTGTTTCAATTTGTGTCGCCGGTGTCATTGCTCTTACCGCAGGTCAAACGCGCATCACCATACGAACGTTTGTATCTCAGTTGTTTAGTCGCAACACACTTATCGGGCTTATCTGCGCGTTCTTTCTGGGTGCTTCTGTGGTCTGTTTTCGTGGTGCGTCGCTTGCGTTGCAGCACGATGACTTCTTTGCCTCCGCGGCAATGACCCTGGCGTTCACACTGATCATTCAAACCGTAATGCTGGGTCTATGGATCACATGGCGTGAGCCGGAGCAATGGCGCAAACTTTTTCAGCAGTGGCGCTGGGCAACTGTTATTGGTGCCGCCGGTGCGCTTGCCTCGATTTGCTGGTTCACAGCAGTGACAATGCAAAATGCCGCTTTTGTCCGAGCGGTGGGTACCATCGAGTTACTGTTTACCTACCTTTTCTCAACACGAGTCTTCAAAGAAAAAGTATCTGCCAGTGAGATGCTTGGCATGATCCTGATAGTCAGCGGCATCTTATTGCTGCTTATCAAAGGTTAGCCTGCATTATTCACAAGGCGACCGACTAATTTTAGTTTCTGCCTATAAACAT
>CAZKAQ010000176.1:0-6794 GCA_964550655.1 uncultured Granulosicoccaceae bacterium | reverse complement strand
TCTATTTCTAAACCCGCTGATGACTTGGGTGGCATACCGAAAACCGCTCTTGTTTTAGAAGACAGCCTAATGATCGCGATGGATATGGCGGACATGCTTGAGCATCTGGGAATGCGAGAAGTTCAAAAATGTTCAACTGTAAATAGTGCGCTGGAATTTTTAAAATCAAGTTCCCCAGACTTCGCAATACTGGATATTAATCTCCGAGATGAGCCAAGCTTCGAAGTAGCCGAAGTGCTTCATCAACGGTCAATACCGTTTTGCTTTGCCACCGGATATGGCTCAAACCATACTGCGCCGCAAATATTTAGTCATGTGAAAGTGCTAACTAAACCTGTCGATATAGATCTTCTCAGTGAAGTGATAAGAGAAAAGAACAAGAATGGCTGAACTAAAACGAATATTAATAATGGAGGACAACCGGCCTCTTGCAGTGGAATGGCGAGATGCGTTTGCTCTCAATAACTGTCAGGCAGTACTTTGCAGCAATGGTGATGAAGCGATTGAATACCTGAAGACTGAAAGATTTGATGTTGTGATTACCGACCTCTTTGTAAAAAACGGGAAAGGCGGGTTAAGCGTCCTCGCCCACTTGATAAAAATGCGAGAGGAAGCGCCACCCGCCATTACTGTTACCGGTGCCTATGCGCATTCTGATCATCACGAGGAAAAGAATTTGTTTTTAGCTCAGGCCAATCGCCTGGGTTCTGCAGCGAGTATTGCAAAACCGTTCCCCGCATTGGATTTAGTTATGCTTGCATTGAATCTGGAAGAGAACTAGTTTGAAACGGTTTCACTGATTGAAAAGTTTCTGTAAATTTTGATGTAAATGACATTGTTTAATTGCTTCGTACATTGCCGCACTAGAGTCACTTTCAAAGCAGCATCTTGTCCCATTTCGATTTTTGAATATCAATCCAGTATCGTTATAGATTCTATCTGCAAGAACAGCATTGTGTCGTTGTTCAAGTATATTAAACGTCCCGTACTAGTGGCATGCGGATGGTTTTGGGACATGAGAGTGGTGGAAGCCAGCAGGAGTCCCCGGAGCAACGGACACAGATACAGCTGCTGATAACGCTTAGATCAACTACAAACTGTGGAAGGTTTGGGGTTGGGGTTTGAATCACTCAACGCTGTTAATGTGCCTCAATTTGGCAATATCGATGATTGGTTGGAGTCTTGTTATAGTGGGTGTTACTTTCGCTTATTCCACCGGTGTGCGACAAACGTGCGACAAAAATCCTTGAAAGCCAACGAATACGCCATTATTCGATTCTCCCCCTCGGTACCAGCCCATGTCCTGGACTCTCGGACAAAATCGGAAACTTCCTGCCAATACAAGTCTCGGCCCGATTTACGCTAATTCGGCTGTGGAGTTGTTTCGTCATTTTTGGAGTAGAAATACTACAATTGATTTCAATATAATGTACTATATAGTGATCATATAATATTAAATATGTTGACTATATAGTACATTTAAATGAGATCCGAGCGAGCATTACTTCCGAAACACAGAAGAATTCTGGAGGGAGTGGGGGAAAATATTCGTCTTGCACGCCTGAGACGTAGACTATCTGCGGCTAAGGTTGCTGAGCGTGCGGGTATAAGTAGAAACACGCTCCATTTGCTGGAAACAGGTAAAAGTAAGACTTCCATCGTTACGTTGTTTCAAGTGCTCGTTGTGCTCGGCCTTGAGCATGATTTTGCGAAACTGGCAGCCGATGATGAACTTGGCCGTCGCCTTGAAGATGCCAAACTTCAAACGCCTCAATCCAGAGCTCCAAAAATCAAAAAGAGCTCTGATAAAAAAGATGGTCAGTAACTGATTCTGAACCTAACCAACAAACTATAGAAATGGCCCGGGAAATCTATGTGTTCGGTGATTGGTTGGAGCTGGACGAGCCCCAACAAATAGGAACTTTGCGAGCAGATGTTGCGCGTGGAAGTGAAGTGCTCTCTTTTGAGTACACTGATACCTGGCTTGCGCGTGGAGACGTGATGCTTCTGGATCCAGACCTCCAACTGATGGCTGGCCCACAATATCTGAATGATCGAGAACGTGCTAACTTCGGATTATTTCTGGATTCCAGTCCTGATCGTTGGGGAAAATTAATTATTAAGCGTCGTGAAGCTATAGAGGCACGTAACGAAAAACGGAAACAAAACGAACTGTTTGAAACTGATTTTCTACTGGAAGTTCATGATCAGCAACGAATGGGTGGGTTGCGATTCAAGTTAGAGAAAGACGGTGAATTTGTTTCAAGTCATAAAAACAGGGACGCTCCCCCTTGGGCTCGTGTTCGAGAATTGGAGAACGCAGCATGGCAATATCAGAATGCAGATTGGCAGTCTCAGAACGATAACTCTGTTGACGAATGGCTCGAGTTGTTAATTGCACCTGGCTCCTCCATCGGCGGAGCCAGACCAAAGGCCGGTATTCGTGATGAACAGGAAAATCTTTGGATTGCAAAGTTCCCCGGTCGTAATGATGAATACGATGTTGGACTGTGGGAGCTCTTGGTAAGTACATTAGCAAAAGAATCTGGTTTGGATGTAGCAGAAGCTCGTGCGGAGAAGTTTGGGCTTTCGCATCATACCTATTTAGTAAAACGATTTGATCGAGTAGTTGATGAGGGAAACCGCCGTCGAAAACACTTTGCTTCGGCTATGACAATGTTGGGTTATTCCGATGGTACTAGTTTTAGAGACGGTGCAAGTTATCTTGAAATCGTGGAGTTTCTTACTCGATACGGTTCTGAAACAAGTTTTGATTTAACCGAGCTTTGGAAAAGAATCGTCTTCTCTATATGCGTTTCCAATACGGATGATCATTTGCGCAACCATGGTTTTTTACTTAATCCGGATGGTTGGAAGCTCTCACCGGCTTACGATATTAACGCTGAGCCCAAGGGTCGCTGTTTAAGCTTAAATATCACCGAAGTTGATAATTCACTTGATACAGAAGTTGCTCGTGAAGCAGCGCACTATTTTGGAGTAGATTCGGATGAAGCAAAGGAGATCATTGGACACACCAGGGATATCGTGTCCGGCTGGAGGTCACTCGCAACTGAGATGGGGATATCCCGAAGCGAGCAAGAAATAATGGCTCCGGCGTTTATAGTCTGATTTGGATTGGTAGAATGCCCTGATTGTGGTGAGTTATATAAATTCCTTGTTATCTCAAATTTTCTTCAGTGTATAAAGATATCTCGATCATTCGTTCCAGTAGCTCATCTGAACGTGCTCCCGGGAAGTTTTTAATAACCAACTCTTTTGAATACAGCCTGCAGATGTAGCGAAGCTTCAGGGCTTTGGTTTTAGATGCATAAACAAAATCACGATGACCACTATTGATAATGACCAGATTCCGGTCAACATCAAACTCGGATCGCCACAGTTCACCTGCAGCACGCCGAAAAGAATAAGCGGGCAGGCCTTGCTGCTTGCTTTCGGCTGCAGAGGATTTGCCACTACCTTCCATCAGCGTTGATGTGACTGTCACCAATGCTTCTGACTCAAACATCACATCACCTTCAGTGGCCGTAATGCCAAGCTTGACCAGTCCGGGCTCCTGACCTGCAGTAAAAGTGACAATTTCAGATTCAAGGTTGTCGAGCTTCCCTTCGCCCTCGAGGATACGCCATTGATAAAGTACCTCGCGGTCAATAATCTTCCGTCGATTGTCGCGTGATATCGCCCGAAAGCTTCGGGACTCTTCAACTTTTACGACACTAGAGGCCGGTGATATTCTTACACTTGCCAACGGCCCGGTATAGTCAAAAAAATCTCTTTGTTGTTCTTCGGGCTCGTGAAAATCATCTTCCTGGTAGCCCTCATTAGAGACTTCAGCAGGTGAGAGTTCGTCTGCACTGCCTTTGTCGTCAGGCCCTTGCTGATCATTGATAGCGCCATCGACATTCCCGGGTTTTTTGCTGACCGTCTGGCGTTGGATATCAAACCAATCGTATTCTTCAGCTGGTAACGTGATCAGCGCTTCGCGAAAAGCCTTGGTTAGCGTTTTTAAAATGTGCTGGCTTGCCTGTTCATCTTCAGCGGCCTGCTGTGCTTCTATTTCACGCTGCAGCTGTTCCTCTATGGGCTTTAATGCTGCGGCCAGGTCCTGCAGTTTTTCATCGTGTATAACGCCCATACGTGTGCCAGGTGTTAGATTCAACTGAGAGGCATCCACAATGCCCTGCAGGTAATTACTCGTCCAGGGGGCATGACAGAAGCGCTCCAGCTCTGTGATCGAGGGCAGTACCCTGGTCCCTGATCGATACAAGCCCACTTCGTTGCCGGCCTTTGGCTCTGAAAGATAGAGTTCAAGATAAAGGTCGTCAGTGGCCGGCAGATGTAACAGACGACCATCATATTTACGCGGCTCTACCTTGAATTCTTTACGCGCAGTGCGGTCGCGTACGGTGATTTCTACTTTAGATTGTCGGATACGGTCACGTAGCTCAGAGGCGAGATACCATTGTATTTTTTCACCTGAAAACTGACGTAACCCGGATAACAACGGCTTGATAGTTAATTCAGTGCCTTGCTCTTCAAACAGCGTTCTACGCTGCGAGATAGCGTATCCCTGATCGCCTTTGGCCATACGCATTTCATAGGTCTTACCATCAGCGGCAGGGGATTGCATGGACAGGGTTTCCCCCACCGTCCAGAAGCTCAGTAAGCCTATACCGAACTCACCCTGCAGGCCTTTTGTGCCATTTTCTTTAAGCTGCCTCTTGATTGAGTCGCATATATGAGTGGCAACATACTTAAAGTTGGGAACGCCGTCATCATCACGTGGAATACCGCGACCGTTATCTTTTATTTTTAAATAAGTCTCGCCTTTTTCTTTGCCGCGAATAATGTCTATACGAGTCGCGCCCGCATCGATGCTGTTCTCTATAAACTCGGCAACCGCTTTAAGCGGGTTACTCTGTGAGAGCGCAATAATGGTTATTGCATTCCAGTCGTCTCCAATGCGGAGCTTGCCGCGTGTGTCGGTTGATTTTTTTGTAGCGGATTTACTCATTCAGATTTTCTACTTTTTCTTATTACGTCTTTTTTTTCATCGATTTACTACTCTTGATCAATATCCAAGTATTCAACTCGGGCATAGATAATCGTGGATTTCGTATCATTTTAACCTTCGGGCTGCCCACGACAATATTAAAAGCAGAGCACTATCGCACGACTCTAAGCTCAGATTGATCTGGGCTAATCTGCAATTCAATTGCAGATTAGCCCAATAAATACTATGCTATGAGCTATGTTTAGTCGAGATCTCAGTTCTTCGGTGGTTAAAGCTGCCGGACAATACCCGGTCGTTACGCTACTTGGTCCGAGGCAATCGGGCAAAACAACGTTGGTGCGCGCGGCTTTTCCGGAAAAGCCATACGTGTCTCTGGAAAATCCAGATGCCCGATCTCGTGCGCAAACCGACCCTAAAGCGTTTCTGGCTCAATTTGAAGATGGCGCTATTCTGGATGAGGTGCAGCGATTGCCGGAATTGTTGTCATGGATCCAGGGTATCGTTGACGAGAATAAAAGTAATGGCCAGTTTATTCTGACCGGCAGTTACCAGTCAGAGTTAAAAAAAGGCGTTGGCCAGTCTCTGGCCGGTCGAACGGCGATTTTTAAATTGTTACCGCTATCCGTTAGTGAGCTGAAAGAGAGCAACCATAATTTCTCGCTTTGGAATAGTGTGTTTACTGGTGGGTTCCCGCGCGTGCATGAACAGAATCTCGATCCTGTTTTATTTTATTCGAGCTATTTAGCCACCTTCCTTGAACGAGACCTCGGTGCACAGGTGCAGGTAAGAGATTTAAATCAGTTCAGAGATTTCTTGCGCTTATTGGCAGGACGAACAGGGCAACTGGTTAACTTCACCAGTCTTGGTAATGATCTTGGTGCGAGTGCAAATACTATGCGGCACTGGCTTAGCGCGCTGGAAGCCTCCTGGATAGTATTCCAGCTTCCGCCCTGGTATGAGAATTTTGGTAAACGCGTAATCAAATCGTCAAAAGTTTATTTCACTGATACCGGTCTTGCTTGTAATTTGTTAGGTATTGAATCAGAGGCGCAGCTATCGCGTGATCCACTTTCAGGTGGTCTGGCAGAAAACTTTGCAATTTCAGAATACATAAAAGCCCGGTGGAATCAGGGTAAGGATGCACGTATACATTTTTTCCGCGACCGTCACGGTAGTGAAGTAGACCTGCTTATCTCAAAGGGAGATAAGCTGGTACCAGTTGAAATAAAATCCGCAAGTACATTCACTGCAAGTCATACTAAAGGGATTCGAAGGTTCCGGAACTTAGCCGGTGATCGCGTAAGTGAGAGTTATTTGATTTTCAATGGCGATGATCGTGGGGTAGTTGATGGGGTTGAAATGCTAGGGTTTGCAGATATCGCAGGGCTTGAATGAAATTTGTATAGAGTGCTTTGCCATGCCAGTACGTTCTCGCTGGCCGTACCGGCTGGTACGTCTCGTGGTTCCATGCGGTTGTTATGTGCGGGCTGTAGTATGGATATGTCATTAACTTATCGTGGCTTAGCCAGATCTCTAAGGTGCGCAATCATTGGAGATATTATTGGCAGCTTGTTCGAAGGCACTACTGTTCGCGGTGACTACCCGAATTCCAGCGTTACCGGGTATCCTCGAAATTCGCCACTAGTGGCTAAGGCACTCCAGACTGGAAGTCCGTTGACTGTTGCATCTTTGGATTTGCCAGTGGCAGGTTCCAAAGTCACCGATGACAGTGTTTTATCACTCGCAGTGGCAGACCATCTAG
>CAZKAQ010000175.1:0-6826 GCA_964550655.1 uncultured Granulosicoccaceae bacterium | reverse complement strand
CGTCACAGGCGTCACAGGCGTCACATGATTCATATCAATGATCAGTGGCGACTGGTGGTGTTACAAGTTATCAAAAATCGAAGTGTTCTGTATAAATGTTTCCGGGTGCAACACCCATTGCGACCAGATAATTGGTCATGTCCTGCATAAACTGCGCTGGCCCGCAAATACAGGCATGCTGATGCTGAGCATTGCTAACCAGTGTTGTTAATTTATCTTTAGACAGTCGCCCTTCTTCGCTGGTAATCACATTGGTGTAGGTAAAATCCGGATAGCTCCCGGACCTGCGAGTAATCTCTGTTTGAAACAAAAGATCAGTTGCATGCCGCTCGACATGAATCATTGTTATCTTTGTTTGATCCTGCAGTACGAATGCACCCAGCCCTCGCAGTATTGCCATAACAGGCGTGATACCGATACCTGCACTTAACAGCAGCAGATTCTCCGGTACAGAAGCTTTGCTGCCTCGTACATCGAGACGTATGGCAGTCATATCACCCTGAATACCATTCAATGTAACTTTCAGACCGATATCAGCATAATCATGTAGCCAGTTGCTTACCAAACCATCCGGCACTCGCTTGACTGTGATATCGAGCGTATTGTCACCTTTTATACTGTTGGCCGTTTCTGACAGAGTCCAGGTACGTATTTCAGATTTTGAACCACCCGGGATATCACTGAATTCAAAGGTTGCATATTGCCCCGGTAAAAACAGAATTCGACGATCAGCAAGAAAACGAAATGTTTTGACGTTTTCTGTTTCTTCTACAATTTTTGCTAACGTCACAACAGTGGGAAAACCCCCGGCACCGGGCTCACCTGAACTCTGTGTGCCGGCAATGACAGGGTTATACGGTGAGTAGTCCAGTCGTTTCCATCGATGAGTAGTTGCCTGATTGATTCGCACCAGATTTTCTATCTGATATCTAATCACTCGGGTCGCACCTTCGTAGCTGCCATCGTGTTGCCAGTCTACTTCCGCACGACCTGTCATTTGCATAAAGCTTCCGGTATCAAAATCAATAAGCGTCACACCTGCTTTATCATTCACTTCAAGATTTCCCGAGGTAAAAAACATACCGTTACCCCGGTACTCCGGCCACTCAATAGTGGTTGGCGAAGTTACTCTGATAAATCCGGGTTTACCGCCGCGGTGATTAGTGTCAGCACCGACACCCGGTGCATAGCTACCAATCCATAAGGTGTCCATCGCACTGACGAACGCCTGATCCGATTCAGATAAGCTGGTTCGTTCTTCTCTAATAGCTAAAGCGTTGATCGGATCAGCACCCTTGCTGTCGATTACAATTTCGCGTTGGTTGATGTATTTGGGGCAGTTTGGCGAGAACTCTTTTATCTCGAGTACAAGACTGGTATCAGAATCATCAGTCGATGACTTTGCCAGCCCATTGATTCGCAGCCTTCTACGCTGATGTAAATCGATTGCCAATAACGACAGAGATGTACCCGGTGGACAGCTGTTTAAAATATCACCAGCGGGGATACAGTCGCGCGAAATAACAATTTCATTTTCCGAAATAGCGTTCAGATCACCGCTTTTGCCAAACAACGGGGTAACCCGGACGCTGCCACTGAGCGTATCAACACTCGTTAATACAGAAAAATTTTGCGCAGCCAGAAACTCATCATGATTTGATGAAAAGTTGAGCGTGCTCGTCATGACTACAGCAAGCTCTGCAGCAGCACCTCGCGTGCCCGCCTTATTCTGCGCCGCAATTTCACCTGCGTGGTATGGAGTTGTAGTGGTCATTGTCGATCGCCCGCTTGATTGCTGGTGAGAAAAACCAATGTCGTACAGACAGTATAATGCTTCAGCAGTTCAGCTCTCTGTTCTGTATGTTTTATATCACACAGCGAGGAAATTAGATTTTCTGACTGCACTATCTTTTGACTGCATAACTATCGCAGGGCTTTACATCCTCGACAATTCATCAGCGACCTCAAGCGCCCCTTCAAGAAATCCACCGAACTGCCCGCCCATTTCGGTTGACCCGAACAGCAATCGTCCTTGCCACAGATTATGTAAGGCAGCTGGTCGTCCATAAGCAGGATGATGTCTCAGGGCCTGCTGGTCTAAATCAGTTGCAGTGTGCACATCAAACGCCCAGTCTTTAATCACAACTCGATCCGGGTTCGCGCCTTGTTCACCAAACAGTTGACCCAACTGCTTTCGTATAGCTTCCTTAAGTGCTTCGGTGTTGCCACGCCTGTGACCAGCAGGCGTTCCGACAAAACCGAAAAGTGCGTGCGGACCTCCTTCATGCGGTGAAGCGTCGTGTATTTCTGCTAACGGTCCCAGCCGACTACCGGCATCACCCGATAGACCCATCTGCTGCCAAAATGGCGTGCTGTAGGTAACCAGTGCTTTTGCATGCCCCGCCATCCATGTTGGAATGTTGCGCGCGGCCTGTATACTTTGTTCAGGCAGCGCGGGAGAATAAGCAAGCCCAGACGCTACCCGCGGCGGGATCGCGAGTACCACCCGATCCGCTGAAAATACAACACCCGATGAGGCGCTGACATCGACGCAATTTTTATTGTGTTGTAAAGCGGTTACTACAGTATTCAGGTGCAGTCGTTCTGTTGGCAGTGCATCTGCCAGCGCATCAATCAGACGACCAAGTCCGCCCTGCAACCGCCATGCACCTTGCATGGATGCCATGCCTCGCCCCTGATGCACTGCCCCGGTTTCGTCCTGATAGATTTGATCACCCTGATGTACCTGTTCAAAACGTTCAAGCCCGAACGCCCTGATCAGTGCATCCATACGTGGCTGGCCCGGCCAGAACCACGACGGCCCCAGATCATATCCCTGACCTTCAATCGTTTCAGTTAATATGCGCCCGCCGCAGCGATTGCGAGATTCAAGCAACTGCCATTCGCATCCTGCAACATTAAGTTTATGTGCAAGCGAAAGGCCGGCAAGACCACCACCCACAATCAGTACCCGGGTGTTCACTCAGAGCGTTCCGTTGCGTGGTTTAAGATCAGGCTCATAACATTGTCCGATGGCACAGCACACACGTTGCATTGTACGCATAGTATTTACTAAACAGGTGAATCACTTGCCTGGTTCTAATGCTCCATGCGGTGAACAATAAATTGAAGGAGCTGTTTGACGTGAACCCTGACTACAGTTGTCAAGAGTTATAAGATAAAGTGAGTAATCGTCAGACTGTGTTGTCAGGAATTGATCCGGAGATTCCCTGGCTTATGCACCCGATGGATTCTTCTCATCAGGCTTGTGATCTACCATAATCCACGACGACAAATGCCCGAGCCGATTGACAGCCCACCACATAAAAAACAGACCGATAATTGCGTAACTCGCCAGTACGATATCACTGTGTAACTGATCGAGGAAGATAGCCGTAGTAAGTACTTCGAGCAAAGCCATGGTAGCTACGAAACGGATAATCGTACGCTCTGATACCTGCGCCGCGAGCCATGCGCCAAATGGCGCACCCCACACCACAATCGGTGCGGCTGCGAGCCAGATACCGAAAAGATCGAAGCGGGTAGCCGACTCGGGGCCAAACGCCTTCCCTGCAACAGACACAACCTGATCTCCTTCGATTCCGATGTTGAGCTGACCATGCCACAGACCAAGGATCACATACCCCACAACACTGACAAACGCCATCGCTATGATGCTTGTCGGGATCGCAACCCGAGGTGACACCTGTGCGACGAGAACAATAAACACAAACAGCATGACGTCGGCACCTGAACCGGTAAGTGATGAGAAAATACCACCGACAAACCCGAACACCAGCATCACAGAAACCGAACGTTTGCCCCAATACGGGACCTCATCATATTTGGTCTGCTGACTTGCACTGAGCCGAACGATTAACGCCACGGCGAAGATGATCAGTGTAAATGACACCTTGACGTAGGCCGAATCGATGCGAGGGTTCCAGAAAGTAGTCGAAGGATCACCGAGCGCGAACAGTCCAACCAGAAGACCGACCGAACCGCTAAGCACACCCAGGCCCAGTGCTTTCCAGTCAACCTTGCGGCCCGCAAGCAGAATGGAAGCCGCGGCCATCACCATTCCGGTGGCCTGAATGGTGAGCGAAAACGAACGAGCCACCGGCGCCGGTACCGCCAGCACTTTGGTAAAAACGGGAAAAGCAACCGCCCCGCCGCCCTGAGGGGTAGATCCGGCGACAAAGCTGCCGAAGAGCATCGTCAGTGCTGCACGCCAATTATCCGCTACCCGGTCGAGATGACCACCCAGAATCACGTACAGGATCCAGCCAAGAGTGAACGCTGCCGGAAGCCCCCAAACCAGAAAGCGGCGTAGTGGAGAATGGTTATGCCGGTTATCAGACGTTGAGCTTTGGCCCTGCATAGACTCAGTCATAACCTTGCGATCTCGCACTGAACCACTGGCAATTCCTTCGACAGCAGCTTGCAGATGCACCCGCGATGAGCAAAGGTTCTTGTGGGGAATGTTCGGCTCATATTCGATGCATATACAGGAAGGATAGACGGGGCCGGCTACTACAAGCGATTCTCGTGCCGTACTTCAGGTTTGTACTAATGGCTGTTCCAATTCATATTTTATCGCTTTACACCTGAATGAATCGGCAACTTTTACCGAACTCACGGGACTAACTTATCGGCACAAAAATCTAATCCGGAAACGTGTACCAGGCCAACTGTAACTCTTGGCAATGCTGTATATTCTACATTAACCGCAGTCCCTGCTTTAATTATATGAACTCTATAATGGCTGTGCGCAGTGAGGACAGGCTCGCAGAAAATTTATTCACCCTGGTTTGATCATCGACTACTACTCTGATGGTCAGTATACCGGAAACGGACCACTCGACATCTTAACCGAGGTTACCGCATATTATGACTACGATTCCGCATCGCTTGCTACTGCCATTTCTTACCCTGCTATTACTTGGCGCATGTTCAAGCGGCAGCAGCGATCCGATCTCAGATAACGACGAAACATCTGATATCACAAACAACGGCGAACCCACACCGGATAACGGTGAGACACCTGATGCGAACAATGGTGAGTCTGCCCCTGACAGCGGTGACACACCCGTTATTGTTGACACTGCAAGCCTGGCAACTAACGGCTGCCAGAACACCGTTATTCTAAACGGCTTTGCCTATGCTGCCTGTGGAGACGGAATAGAGCTGGTAAATCTGCAATCACTGGAAAGAAATTTCATATCGCAGCCGGCGGATGACATCACCGGTGACGCAAACCTTGGCGTATTGTTCACTCAATCGGGGGATACACTTTTGCAGTTTGATCTGACCGATCCGATGCAACCCGATCTCATTGCAACAATGGAAACCAATTTTTTAATCTTCTCCGGAATTTCGGCAGCCAACGGTATTCTGGCAGTATCAGGTGGTTCATCTAACGCAAATACGCAGGTCTATAGCTACGATTCCGACTCGCTAACACTGCTACTCTCCGGTATCCCGCTGGTAGATAGTCGAACCGGTAATCCGGACGTGCATTTAGCACCAACAAACAATGGGGCACTGGCGTTTTATTCAGAAGATCTGGGTTTGGTAGCCAATTGGGGCATTCAAATAATCGAGTTTGACACCAGTGGCAACATACTCGCGCAACCCGATGTGGTTGTCCTCACCCCCGGTCAATACACCGGCGTGTTTGGACCGCCTGTAGGGCCTGCAAACTTCCCTCTTGAAAGTGAGTTCCTTATAGACAGACTGTATGTAGCGCACTTCGCGGCGAATGGCATCCAGGTGATTGACCGCTCGGCAAACGACTCGCTTTCGTTAATTCCGCTTGGCTATGAACCAATTAATATCGCTACCGATGGCAATCAACTATTTGTTGTATCGCTTGAACGAAGCTCTGTCGATATCATCAGCCCGGTCACTGAAACGGTAGTAGAAACACTCAGCCTGCCATTACAACAACCAACAGGCATTGCAGCCACAGCAACACATATTGCTGTGGCGGACAGAACTTCCGGGTTAATCATTATGCAGCGCTAGATTTGTTGCCCGTAAACAAACCTCAAAAACCAGCTTGGTATCGATTGAATGGTGGTTCATATCCTGAATCTCAGTGACATGAACCACCACAGTGAACAGAGAAGCAGTTTCTATCGTTATCGTCTAACTACTGCAGATAAAGATTAAAAACAGCACCTGGCTCAGGAAAAATCGATAATGAAAATGCAATCAAAGTGGATAATGCCTTCGGCTGCCCTGGATAAATCGACCAGCCCCGAAAGCCTCACCATACCGTTTGCACCTTCATAACGGCCCGTGCCAAACAACAGGCCACCGTCACCGTTGGCTCCGGTTAAATGCGTGAATTCAATATCTCCTCTGCGGGTTGGCTGTAGTACCGGACGAACTGAAGTAAGGCCCTGAACTGCAATTAACCCGTCATCGAGTTGAAAGAAGCCGGTTCCGGTTAATTGTATATTTCCGTTATCGTCAGATTGCACATCCAAACAATCCCGCCCGGTGCCGATCTGATTACCAGTAGCAGGATTAAAAATAGGTGCTTCAAAACAAGGTGCCGTCGTATCTGCAATACCGTCACCGTCTGTATCGAAATCCGTTGGTACTGCAGTAGCAGTACCTCTGAACTGTATTACCAGATGACTTTCGCCTGCAACCGGCCTTGGTTCACAACTTTCACCAGTGGAAGGGTTATAGCCCCATCCATCGTTAAATGCTGCATCTCGATAGCTGCATTCATCTAGCGATGTACTGTCATCATTGGCACTTAACCCGGACTATTCACGAAATTGACGGCATCTCACTTGATCTTTGATTCCAC
>CAZKAQ010000174.1:0-6843 GCA_964550655.1 uncultured Granulosicoccaceae bacterium | reverse complement strand
GTACTAACTACTATGCAGTAACCTTCGAGATCGCTGCATCTATTGCATTAACAATGGTATCCAGATGCTCTTTGGTACAAATAAGTGCGGGGCTTAGACACAGGGTATTATTAAACGTCTCAAAGCTACGGTTTGTCCGACCAATAATAACGCCGTTAGCCATGCAATCTGCAGCAATAGCTGCCGGTATTGATTCATCTACCGGAACCTTGGTTTCACGATCTTCTACCAATTCCATACCAACGAACAAGCCGACACCGCGCACGTCACCGATGATATCGTGTTTGTCTTTCAATCCATTTAAAAGACCCATCAGATACTCACCCATCTCAGCGGCATTCTCAACAAGATTCTCATCTTCAATAATACGGATGTTTTCAAGTGCCGCTGCAGGACCCGAAGCACAGCCACCAAAAGTACTGATATCACGAAAGTAGCTCATTGGATCATCAGCATTTGCTTTAAAACGATCAAATACTTCTTCGGTTGTCACCGTGCAGGAAATTGCGGCATACCCGCTGGCGAGGCCTTTTGCCATTGTGACAAAATCCGGCTTGACACCGTAATGCTGATAACCAAACCACTTTCCGGTTCTACCCAGACCACAGACAACTTCATCTATATGCAATAGTACGTTGTACTTTGCACAGATCTGCTGGATAGTTTCCCAGTAGCCCGCTGGTGGCGGAATTACACCGCCGCCCGCGGTGACAGGCTCGAGTACAACTGCACCGACAGTTTCAGGACCTTCTGCCAGAATAACTTTTTCAAGTTCCCGCGCCGCTCTCTCACCGTAGTCATCAACATCGCCATAAGCACTGCGATACTCAAGGCAGTCCGGCATCATTACAAAGCCGGGAGCAAAAGGACCGTACTGATCTTTTCGTTGCGACTGGCCACATGAACTCAGTGCACCAATTGTTGTTCCGTGGTAGTCACGGTCACGATAAATAATCTTATGCTTAACGCCATTGTTCTCAATGGCCGCAAGCTGTCGGACCATTTTGTATACTTTCTCGTTTGCCTCAGACCCCGAGTTTGAGTAGTAGACACGACTCATACCCGGCATCTTCTCTATTAGCTTCGCCGCGCACATCGCTGCAGGGACATTGCCGGCGGATCCTGCGAAGTAACACATCTGAACTAATTGATCTCGCACGGCATTGGCGATTCGCTCACGACCGTAGCCCACATTGACAGTCCAGACACCTCCCGACACTGCATCAATAAATTCTTTGCCTTCCGCATTTTTAACGTGTATTCCGGCACCGCTGATCATCACCGGCGGCTTGGCATTTTCATAAGGCTTGTGCTGCGTTAAGTGATGCCAGACGTGCGCCTGGTCATTATCGACAACTTCGTCTAAATCAATTTGCGGAGAATCAAGACTCATCAGTTTTCCCTCAGTTGCTTACCGCAGCCAGAGCGCAGTTATTCATACAATACTACCAAGCATGCCTAGATCAAACCAACGTTGATAGCGACAAACACGGCATTCATCGTGGTCCAGTTTCAGCCAGGCCCTTGTATTGTTCACAGATTTTCCGGCACGTGACATAGCTCACAAGTTTTAATATGACAACCGAGCGACCCGGCAGGTAAAGTTTGCCACCGCATTAGCGGTTTGGCCCTTCATAGAGCCGTCATTTTTTGTGTTGGGGACCTATGAAATTCAGTCTGAAATTGGCACTGTCGCCACCGTATTTGCAGGCATCAACCCTGTCCGGGAAGCGACATTAACCACGGTTGCCACAACTAGCAGAGCGCCGTTGTTGATCCGACCCGCCCGGGTTCGACGAGCTCATCACACTTTCCGGAAAATAGCACACTGATCTCTACATACAGAGTGTCTTGTGTCAACAAATCGTCCTCAACTGAACATTAGTTACAACATTCAGTATCAGTCACATCAAGCAATAATTGACTGGTTCGATACAGCTTGTAGACACAGTTAAATTTTCGCTGTCAGCCAATCGGTATTCCCGGCAGAAAGCGACTTCAGAACTCTAAATAGACTACTACAAGCTCTCCATGCCACAACGTTTAATAAAGAATCACAAAACAATCACGTTGACCATCGCATGTGCGCTGCTTATCGGCTGTGCAAGCAATGCTGTAATTAATGAACCACCACCTCTGGCTGAGGAACAAAAGCTAACAGCATCTCCAGATTTACCAATTCAACTTTGGTTTAACGAAACGCGTGATATCGTCAGCCACGAATTGGATACTGATCTGTCGAACATCGATGTACAGATAACCGACACTCAGGGTATAGCTGTTCACGCAAAGACGAGCTTGTTACAAGCTCTTGGGCACGATCTCGATAACCCCCTGTTCGCAGAAAACCTGGTCAACAACATACTAACTGTCCAAACAGATTCCGTGTTGGCCATCTATGCACCATCAATAAAACGGATACTGCTGCACGACCGAAATTTGGAAAAATACCTGCACCACCAGAACGCTACAACAAAAAAGGCTTTACAGGCATTATTGATTCACGAATTGGTACACGCTGCAGATGATAAAAACCACAATGCCTTCAAACAGAAGACACTTTCCTATCAGGAAGTCTTTGCAAAGTCTGCCGTGATAGAGGGACATGCTCAGTGGCAAACTCGCAGAATCTGCAATATTCACGACTGTAGCCATGCATTCAACGAATTAAACAACTACATATTCAATTCCGGCGCAGCGGAAGATCCGGCACTCAAGTACGTGCAGAGCCGCAGCTTTAAAAATCTGGAATTTGTTTACAAGGAAGGCGAGCGCTTTATTAATCAGATACAAAACCGCACCGCTGACAACTCGATGTTGAAGCTGGCTTTTAAAAATCCACCGAGAGACTCAATTCAGATTATTGACCCGGATTCTTTTCCAGACAGGGAACGTGAGAAACGCAACGATGCCCTCTCAGTTGTCATAGAAAAAACTGAAAAACCATGGAATAAGAACAGTACCGGTACCCTTAAACGAAATATACTTGCCGCGGCGGCATTCGCCGACGACCCCACTACTCGTCAGCCGGTTGTAAATTTCTATACCTCTAAAATACTTGCAGCCACAAAGCACGAGTACTACGATCATGCCAGCGACACCCCTATACCGGTCGCGGTAATTGCATTGCAAACAGACTCGGAAACCACTGCCCGAAAAACTGCGGCTCTTATATTTGACAGCACCTTGAGCACCTACAGACAATTACAAGGCGATCTGGTAAGTGTAGATGAATGGCGACAACAACACCACGACGCAGAGATAGAAAATAAATATGTTGGCTTGCAAAAAATTGAAATGCATACAGCCAGCACCTATATCCGCAACGGTCTTGTGGACGCGGAGTATCCGGTCGAAGTAGTCACTGCAAGCAGCGGTAACTATCTGGTACATATCGATGGACGCTACGCCCACGGAGTAGAAGATCTTAAGCGCTTCGCTGGCAGGCTGCTGCTTTCTCTGCAGCATGAAAACGATCAATGATTAAGGTCATTGTCTGTAATTAAACACGCAGGATCTGCCCCGCCAATCCACGCTAGAAAGCATCGGCAGCCGCAGTTAGTACTATGCGTTTATTGCCCATTCTGCGAGTAAACCTGCAACGATCAAAGTACTCCAACAGTTCGACCACAAGATTTCTACCTATACCCGTCTGGTTGCGGAACTCGGCTACGGTAAGGTTATCTTCAGTGCTTAAGGAGTTTGCAACATCAGCCAGATGCTTAAGGGTTGACGGTAGAAAATAACGATTATCAGTCACTTTGAACACCTTGCCATGGGCAACACAGTGATTCATAAACTGTCGGGTCTCGTCTACCTCTTTCTGCAAAATTTCTGCAAGCTCTGTAAGTCTGCTCGGACTCAGCCCGGCTGACAATAGCTCGCGCTCTACCGTTGTCCAATTTTTATCATCCTCCTTATCCATAGAGACCTGATGTTCGGCATGACGAAATACAGAAGCGACTCTAACGACCTTGTTTTGCAGGATCAGCGCTTTTAGATGATGCTCAAGTACCTCGCGGTTTATCTTCCCGTCCATTGCCCGAAAGATAATATCTGCGCCAACTCCCAATTGAGCAGGATAGTCCTTGTGATGCTGAACCAGTTTACTCAGAATCTGTTCTTCTAACTCTGCACTTTGTTGCCTGGTTAAACACCAGTGACCGGATGTAGTGTCAATAACCAGCAGATTATTGTCTTTAACTATCTTGTCTGTTTCTGCAGTAAGTAAATTAAATCTCAAGGCAAATTTATCCAACTCAATGCCGGTGTGATTTATTGCTAACAGATTGTTCATTGCCTCGTCTGCAGTTTCTGCATTGAGCGCGGCCAGCTGTTCGAGCCGTGCCGGCTTACTGCGACCACGACGTGGCGGCAGTACATCTAAAACACTGCCGCCCGCAATAGTCATACGAGCAGATTGATCGCGAAGTACAAATCGATCACCGTGAGCGGCAGTAAAATCGCGTTCACACATTAATCTGGCTAGTGCAGTTTCTCCATAAGACAAATCAGATGACTCAAGCAAAGCAATGCGACACGGAATGTCTGCCGTCCCCAGATGAAGGTGCGCCGGTGTCCAATGACTGACTTTTGATGCTCTGAGTTCATCGCGACTGACCGAAGGATTGAAAGCAGCGGTAAGAACGACATCAATAATTTTTGTCTTCACAGCTGACGGGTTGATCACCAGCCAGCTACCGCGCCGGAGCACGTCACGGGGAATGTTGCCACTTAAATTAATAGCGCAGCGCTGCCCCGCGACGGCGCTGTCAGACTCAGTACTCTGTGCGTGTATGCCTCTGGCTCTGGCCGACCCGCTCTCAGTTGAATTATCTGATACCAGAGTCAAATTTTGATTTTTTTCTATCTCACCGGAAGATACGGTACCGGTTACGACTGTGCCGCTGCCGTCGAGTGTAAAACAACGGTCAATCGGCATTCTAAAATGCCCTCGGGCGCTTCGACGCGGCATCGTGCTGATCAAATCTTTTAAGTTATCCTGCAGATTCATTACCGCCTTTTTATCCAGTACAGACATCGGATAAAAATCCGAACATGGCAGTCCGGCATCGCGCAACATAACGGTTAACTCGTCTATTACTTCGGCTTGCCGTTCAGCACTGACGAGATCCGTTTTACTGATAACCGGCACAATCAGCTTGACGCTCATCAGCTGAAGTATCGCAATGTGCTCAATTGTCTGCGGCATCGGACCGTCGTCTGCAGCAACGACGAGTAGTGCGATATCCACCAGACCGACACCCGAGATCATATTGCGGACAAATTTTTCGTGACCGGGCACATCGATAACCGCGACGTTCTGCCCCGCCCTGTCCTGCATATAGGCAAAGCCGATGTCGATGGTCAGACCACGTTTTTTTTCCTCCGGATTGCGATCAGTGTCTGTACCGGTAAGCGTTCTTACCAGTGACGTTTTACCGTGATCAACATGTCCGGCTGTAGCAATGATCATAGTTTCTTATTCAAAATAACCCTGGGGCAAGAAGACTCACGGCAGATTTGTGTACACCGTTGAATACTATTAAGGTATGCCGGGACTTCCCGACAAATACCGCTATTTTGTCCGACACGACAAAATACCGCAAACCTGGAAAACTGCATGGCTAAACTCGATGATATGGCACCAACCCAGCGGGAGCACCTTGCAAACCTGGAATGTCCGGTAATATCTGATACTGCTTTCGTCCCGGCAAGGCCGCTAAACCAGTGCCGCGTGGCTCTGCTGTCTTCCGCAGGCCTCATGAAACGGGAAGATGAAAATGTAAACGGCGCCAGCGCCGACTACCGCACCTTTGAAAGAACATGGCCGGACAGAGATATCCTGATCAACCATATCTCGGTAAATTTCGATAGAACTGCATTTGCTGAAGATATTAATACGGTTTTTCCACGTACAATTTTAAATGAGTTGGCTGAGGAAAACATGATCCAGAGCGCAGCAAACGAACACTATGCGTTCATGGGGGCAACAGCACCGGAAAAAATGCGCACGAATGTTGAGCAACTTGCCAACCGGCTCAACAGTGAAAACGTCAACACGGTCTGCTTACTGCCTGTTTGACCAAACTGTACTCGCGCCGTGAGCGCAATTGCACACTGGTTGGAACAAACAGGAATAAGCACCGTTGTTATCGGGCTGGTTAAATCACACCTCGAGAAAATGAGCCCGCCACGCGCTTTGTGGGTGCCATTTGAACTCGGACGGCCACTCGGGCCGCCATCAGACCCGCAGCTGCAACGCGCTGTTCTGGAACAAGCACTGAGACTTGTGGAAACTTCAAACCAACAAACATTGGTTGACTTCGCCACAGATGATCCACGATTCTGCACAGACGCCGATTGGCACGCGCCCGTAACAGGAGAACACGCTTGCATAGTCGATGAATGCACGTCGCTGAAAACTTTCTACCAGCGTCAGTGCGTTAGTAAAAGCCGGACAACGGTTGGCGTTGCGAAAGTACCTGTAAGTGAACTTGCGAGCCTGATTGACGAGGTATACGAACATCACGAATTAAAGCCTGTTCGGCAGGATATCTCGGATCGTCTGATGTTGAGACTGGCAATGGATGATCTCAAAGCCTACTACATTGAGTCTGCACTGGCCGCTTCCGGCAACCCGTCAAGCCGGCAGATCGGCGACTGGCTCTGGCTGGACACTGTGCTGGGCAAACGGATGCGCGAGCTAAGGCATCGATTCATGAGCTCAGACAATGCTAAACTGGCAGACCTTGGAACCAAATTTATCGTGCCACATATGTGGCGAGATTAGCCCGGACTATTCATGAAATGGCGGGCATATCGCGCAGAGATTTGGTTTCA
>CAZKAQ010000173.1:0-6894 GCA_964550655.1 uncultured Granulosicoccaceae bacterium | reverse complement strand
GTGAAAACAAATCTCTGCGCGATATGCTCGCCATTTCATGAATAGTCCGGGCTAGATAGACGCGTTAGACTGAAACTCAGCGCACCTGAGTTGGAAAGCGTTTATTGCTACTGTGCTACCGGTTAAATCAAACCTTGCCGTCTTTTCTGATGTAGTTCCGAATGGACTGTAGCCGATGGTAATTGTCCTTGCCTTTTTCAGCTGCTTCATAAACGTGGCGGTTGAGCGCGTGATTGCAGATTGGTAGCCAGGATCAAGCTTCCACTTTTCTACAAAGGCAGGTTTGTTGTCAATTTTTATTGAGATGGATGGAGAATTATTGCCGAGTGTTTCTCTAACATTAAAGCTGGCGGCTACGCTATTATCTTTGCAACTCAATTGAATAACCGGTAGATAGGGACCATCGCTGCTGGATGTGTAATCAAGAGCCTTCAATTCAGTGATGACGGTTGTCCCATCCTGTTTGTTCTTCCATTTTCGAATTGTGGAAGTGCTGTTTGCAGGTGTAGCGGCTGACAATACTGGCTCGTGTACCGGCGCTTGTATACCTGCGGTTTTACCTGCTATTGGAATTGTATGCTCAATGTAGGGTTTTAGTATTAGCGCGCTATAGCCAATACACAATGATGACAGGCAGACTATTTGAGCCTTTTGAAGAGTTTTCTTTCGTCTGACCTTGTTTAGTACCTGATGGTAGTCTTGGTCGACTGAGTCCTTGCGAACCATTTTGCAGCTGACATTGCCATAGTAGCTTGAAAGCTGAAAGTTCTTTGTTAATTGTCGGTTGTGTCTTGTGACCAGATAGCTGCCAACTGCCAGTGAAACTATCAGCGCAGTCGGTAGCACAACCATGAGGTGCCCGAGGCTCAAAGGGTCGGCTGCTGAGTAAATGGCTAATATTGTCGCCAGCACTAATACAAGTGCGGCTATGACGTTGGTATAGAATAAACCGAACGGCCCCAGAATGGCTATAAGCGCTATTTGCTTTAAGAGGGACTTGCGCATTGCAAAGTCTGTCCTTGGAAATTGGTCTTTAGAATTCCTTTACATCTTGTGGGGCAGCTATCGGTAGTCATCACGGCAACTTTAACTACTTGGACGGATTTTTTGAGCCAATTTTCCACACAGTTCTCAAGACCATGCGATCGATATTACACAGCTTGTTTTGCGGTGTAGATAAAGCCGGGATTGCTTATTTAAACCATAGCGAAAGCTGAGGTACAAAGGTAATTATGAGTACCGTTGCAGCCAGTATAATCAGGAAGGGAAGGGCAGCACTGTAGACTTGCAGAATCGGGGTATTAAACCGGTAGCTCGCAATAAACAGATTCAGACCAACCGGTGGCGTCAGGTAGCCGAGCTGCATAGTTGCGAGAAAAATTATACCCAGATGCAACGGATCAATACCGTAGCTGGCGGCCAGTGGCAGTATCAGTGGTACGATCAGCACAATAGCTGAAAATATATCGAGGATGGCACCCAGCGCTAACAAGAACAAAAACAAAAAGAACAAAAAGCTCCATCGATCGGCAATCAGACTCTGCGTATAGTTGAACAGTTTTTGCGGTACTTCGGCATCGATCATGTAGTTGGTTGAGGCAAACGATAAGCCTAAGATAATAAGTATGCCCCCCACCAGTGTCATTGATTCACGAGCGATAGCAGGCAGTTGCTTCCATTTTATTTCACGCCGAATAACAACCTCGACAATAAATACATACAAGGCGGTGATTGCTGCGGCCTCGGATACTGCAAGTAAGCCTGAATAAATACCGCCCAGTACAATGAACGGCAAAGGCAGTTCGAGTGCTGACTCTGCTATTGAGCTGCGTACATTTTTCCAGCTGAATTCAGCAAGAGAACTGCGATGCTCGCGTTGTGTCCACATGCAGTAGCCAGACAACACAAACAGCATCAACAGTCCGGGTAGTGCGCCGGCAATAAACAGTTGATCGATCGGTTGCTTGGCAACTACGCCGTATAAAATGATAGGCAGTGAGGGTGCAAACAGCAAACCCAGGCTACCGCCGGCGGTGATCAGTCCGAGATTGAATCGATCACTGTGGCCGGATTGCTGCAGTGCCGGGTACAAAATGGCACCAAGCGCGATGATAGTAACGCCGGATGCACCGGTGAATGCAGTGAAGAATGCGCACGAGGCAAGCGCTACAATGGGTAAGCCACCCGGTACCCAGCCAAGTAATGCCTGTGTGAATCGCACCAGTCTGCCCGGTGCACCGCTTTCACTTAGCAGGTAGCCTGCGAGTGTGAATAGCGGTATGGCGAGAAGAATAGGTGTCTCGGCAATACTGAAAGTTTCGAGTATTACCGACGTCAGACTGATATCAAGCCGGTGAAAACCCCACAGTGCACTGGCGGCTATAATCACAAACAACGGCGCGCCGATAAGAGCCAGAAACAAAAGTACGAGTGCACTGGCGATAATCATGTAGCAGTCTCGGTACCGGTGTCTGGGGAAGGACTATTGGTCAGGCGCTTCATGGCCCAAACGGCATAGCGAAAACCGATCAGTAGAAAACCCACTGGAAGTATTGATTGGAACCACCAAAGCGGTAACTTACCAAACGCCTGATCCTTGTACTCAAAACTCTCACTGACAAACTGCAGGCTATACCAGGCGAGAATCATACAGACTACAACGGTTGCGAGATCGGCAATAAAATCCGTCCATCGGGTGAAAGAGGCTGGTAACAAGCGTGACAGCAGATCAATACGTAGATGCCTGTGGTCTCTTGCAGCAGCTATAGAGCCGATAAAAGCGACCCATAACACGGCCAGGCGCAAGTATTCATCAGCCCAGAAAAATCCACCACTGAAGACATTGCGTGAGAATATCTGCCAGACGGCGATACCCAGCATGCTCGCCAAAACAAGTATTAGCAGGGTATTTTCTGCCAACAAGCCTATGCGATCGAGTCGTCCAAGCCAGCGGGATACACCCGTTGACCTGACGGCCTTTGCAGAATCAGTCATTAATTGGCTTCGTTGCGTACCTGTGTCAGTCGATCATATATTTGATTGAGCTGAGCCTCTGGCAGTTCACCGGTGGTTGCTACTTTTTTCCACAGCTCCCTTGAACGGGATTGTACGTCTTCAACGAAGCCGGCTTCAGGCTCAACAACAGTAATGCCACTGCCGATTAACGCTTTAGCCGCCTTGGCGTCATCCTTGATACTTAGATCTTCCATCTGCTTGTACACCTCGCGGAAATTGCGCTGCACGATCTCCTGGTCTGCGGGGGAGATTTTCTGGTAGTGCTTTTCACTGATGCCGAGAAGACCATACAGATAGGAGACGTTCATGGTAGATATGTGAGAAACTTTAGTATGCCATTGCAGCACCAGTGCTGCGGTTGCCGATGCACCGATGACATCTACCAGCCCTGTTTGAAGTCCGGTTAGTACATCAGTGATTGGTAAGGTGACGGGTGACAAACCAAAATGTTCCATGCCTTTGTAACTGACGGTATCTCCTTCCGGAACCCAGACACGTTTACCTTTTAAGTCCTGCAAGTTGCTGACTTTGCTATTGGACATAATTTGAGCGAATCCGCCACCGGCAAAACCAAAGGTGACGAGGCCGGCATCGCGCAGACTTTGTTCAACATAGTCGTCAAATTCGTTGCGGATCAGACTGACTTCTTTTTCGTCGTTGAACAAAAATGGCAGTCCGTAAAGCAGCACACTGGGAGTCAGATCAGAGAGCGAACCCGCAGAGAATGCTCCACCATGTAGTTGTCCGTTACGCATCTTGCGCAAAACTTTGCTGTCACTACCCTGAATGCCACCAGCAAAGAACTTGAACTTTACGCGACCGTCTGTTTCTTCGGTGATCTTCGTTGCACCCGCCTGGATAAAATTCATCCACGCTGAGCCCTGGGGTGCTAATGTGGCTATCTTGAATACCTGATTTGCGGCAGACGCAGACGCGGTACAGAAGACCAGACAAAACAGCAATATCAGTTTGGTTATTTGATTCAACTTAATTCTCCCGAAGAGGGCTGGAAGGTATTTTTTCGGATTATTGTACACATTAAAAGTAGCTGTCCGCTGTATCGAGCAAAGCTTGCGCTTCATCTTGCGCTAACACATTCAACAATGTGCTTGTGCCTTCAGTCGGGTCTGCATCAACCACTTCATTTAATAATGTGTCGTGTAGTTCGCGCTCGTACAGGGTGCGTGCATAAAAACGTGCATAGCTTACTTTTACACTTAGATCTTTGCCATCGGATAAATCAATAGCTTGTTTAAAGTACTTTTGTGCGGATTCAAAATCGCCTCCAAGGGCCGGGGGGCGTAAGGAGTTAAGTATTCCAAGATACAAGTTGACATTGATATCTTCGTAGCCATCATTTATTTGCGCGAGTCTTTCTACCAGCTTTTGTGCCTTTGGCAATTCAGCAAGCGTTACAAAGTCTGAGCTATGGGCTTGTAAAAATGCCAGCCATGCAGTCGCAAAATCATACAGGGGTGGTGCATCGTCTGTGTTGCGTGCAGCAAGAAAAGTATCCCATTCATCAAATCCGACTTCACGGATTTCACAACTGACTTCATATTCCTGACACAACGCTTGTTGACCGTATTTCCATGCTCTTGCAGTAAGTCTGCTGGACCGTGTTTCATCATCCACCAGTGCACTGCCATATGCTGCATACAGGGAGGACGCCTGGCGCAGACTACTGGATTCCGGTGGGTCGCCCTGGGTAAAACTGTCCAGCATGACTAAGTAGGCTGGTACCGCCTGGCGGACAGTTTCCGGGTCATCCTGATCCAGAATAGCAGTGACGAGGTTGCTGGACACATTGTCGACTGCGCGATTTATTACTGTGCTGCAGCCGCTGGTCAGGGCAGCGATCAGTAGTGGAATAGCCATTCCCCGGGCACGTACGCAGGCCTTGTTACTGATAGAAGCTTCTGTAAATTGATTCATTTTAGAATTTGTACATTATGCTGCGTTTAGACATGAATTCGGCGACGAAACTGACATCGTCGTCTGGTATTCGGTATTCGGAACTGACCTTGATAAAAAAGAACTACCTGATTTGCAGACACTGGCTCAGGTATAAAAGTTTCATCCGGGTGCGTCTGGCTTTAATAAGCCGGGAGTCGTATTTCGTAAATAGTCCGGGTTAAGTATCGTCTGTATTTTGAAAAAAACCATCCCAAATGCAGAATCTTACAGATAAAGTCCATTAAATTTGAGTCAATAATAGTTCTGTAAGAAAAGTGGCGGCAGACTCAAGTTGAGGAAAGCCAATGGTGTAAGGCCGCTCGTTTTAGTCGGGTTTGTTGTCGCGTCAAAAAACTTGCGCTTACATCACAGCACTCTTCCTTTCATCCGGGACGTTATTCGTCCTTTTTTTCTTTCGGTAAATTGAATAACGGCATTGCGCCGGTAATCAGTCGCGCACCCTTGCCATAGGTTAGGTAACTCCAGAACCATTGGGTTGCGACGATAAGCGGAGCGCGGACACCGATAAGGAAATAAATATGCGCAACACCCCAAAGCCACCACGCGAAAGCACCCTTAAAACGTAGCTTACCGAAGTCAACCACTGCTGAATGCCGGCCAATGGTCGCAAGATTTCCCTTGTGCTTATATTTAAAGACTCCGGGGTCACTTCCAGTGCCAAGTTGCGCGTGGAGTGCTTTGGCGACAAAGCCTCCGGCTTGTTTTGCTGCCGGTGCGATGCCCGGTACGCTGCCTTCTTTCCAGGAGGCGAGGGCTGCGTCTCCAATGACATATACATCTGGTACTCCCTCAATCGTCAGGTCGTCCCCGACCGGAATTCGACCGGAAGGATCTGTCTTGATATCCAGCCAGTTCGCAACGCGAGGAACATAAACTCCTGCAGCCCAGATTACGGTTGCGCTGGGCGTATTTTCTCCATCCATCGATACGCCCTGATCTCCGTCCACAGATACAATCTTGTTGAGAATAATCTCAACTCCGAGCTTTTCGAGCGCCTCTTTGGCATAGGCTGAAAGGTCTTCCGGAAATGCCGGCAGCAGACGATCGGTTCCGTGCGCAAGGACAATGCGGGCAGAACCCGGATCGATCGAGCGGAATTCCCTGGTCAGGGCATGATTGGCAAGTTCTGCAATCGCACCGGCAATTTCCACACCGGTCGGCCCGCCGCCGATGATGAAAAATGTCAGCAGACGACGACGCTCGGCTTCATCGAGGGCAATCTCGGCTCTTTCGAAAGCGATCAGCACGCGCTTGCGAATTTCGATTGCGTCAATAATCCTTTTTAGTCCGGGCGCTGAGGGTTCCCATTGGTCATTGCCGAAGTAGCTATGCCGGGCGCCGGTGGCGATAACGAGATGGTCATAGCTGTATTCATACTCATTATCATTGGTGATTACTTTTTTAGACTTGGTATCAACGCTGGTGACATCGCCCAGTACCACCCTGACATTGTCCTGTTTGGCCAAAATTGAGCGAATCGGCCAGGCGATATCTGACGCTGAAAGTCCGGCAGTCGCCACCTGATAGAGCAATGGCTGAAACAGATGATGGTTGCGTTTGTCAATCAAGGTGATCTCTGCATTGGCACGCTTGAGGCCTTGTACTACTGCCAGCCCGCCGAACCCGCCACCTATTACTACGATTTTTTTCTTCGCTTCCATTGAGAGTTTTACCCTGGATTTTTTCTATTCACAGTGAAGATGTGCGCGATACTTGCTGGTTTTTTTCTGTCGGAGGTTCTTCGCCGACAGAGTAGCAAGTAATCAAAGATAAGGAAATCCTGTACAAATCGGCGTAGATCCTTCATTTACGGGTTCCGCCATAAAATATGAATGCAGGCTTAACGGGTTGTATTTGTAATATCCACTAAAGTCGTCCGTATATAACTGCAGGATTGCAAAC
>CAZKAQ010000172.1:0-6936 GCA_964550655.1 uncultured Granulosicoccaceae bacterium | reverse complement strand
CCTGTTTAGCGCTATTGACTCTGGGCGCCGAATCCTCATGAATAATGCAGGCTAAACTACTACAATTACCATCAGTACCCTGCTGATGGCGAACAACGAACGACATCATGATTTCAAACATCGAAATTGTTGAAGTCTCACCGAGAGACGGCATACAAAACGAAAAGAAAATTCTATCTACCGATGCCAAGCTTGAGCTGATCCGTCTGGCGGTAGCAGCCGGTGCATCGCGAATAGAAGTAACCAGCTTCGTTAACCCGAAACTCGTTCCTCAAATGGCAGACGCAGATGAACTCTCATCGAGGCTGCCGGCAGCTGACAATACAAGCTACATCGGTCTGGCACTCAACAAACGAGGCTATATGCGCGTGGTATCGTCCGGTTTGCACGAAGCAAATATAGTTGTCTCCGCCAGTGATACTTTCGGCCAGCGCAACCAGGGCACAGACACTAACGGCAGCATCCGCAATTTTATGGAAATTATGTCGAACGCCTCTGCAGACATAAAAACCAGTGTCGTTATCACCACGGCATTCGGTTGCCCGTTCGACGGAGAAGTCCCGCTGAGCCGGCTACTCGACACCGTCAGTCAATGTGCGCAGGCAGAGCCGTTTGAAATTGGCATTGCTGATACCATCGGGGTAGCCACACCGGCAGACGTTAGCGAACGCGTCGATGCAATAAAACAGCTCTGCCCTGACATTCCACTTAGAATGCACTTCCACGATACCCGCAACACCGGCATTGCCAATGCCTGGGCGGCAGTGCAGGCAGGAGCCGCGACGCTCGATTCAAGCTTCGGAGGCACCGGTGGTTGTCCGTTCGCACCACGGGCGACAGGTAATATATGTACGGAGGACTTACTCTATATGTTGCACCGATCAAACATTGACACAGGCATGTCACTGGAGCGATCAATAGAAGCGGCGCAGTTTATCGAACAGGAGCTTGGCAAAACCGTGCCCGGCATGGTCATGAAAGCAGGCATATTTCCGCCGAACGTCTAAACTATTGCTTTGCAGCCAAAATGGCGCAACAGTGGTTACAGAACTGGCAAATCGCTGACTTGACCGCCCCGATTTTGATAATTTTATAGCAGATATTCTTCGTTCTTAACTGACAGTAATTTTCTTATGATAAAAGCAATACAAGACTCATCGCCCGGCGTCCTTCTGATCAGAATCCTGACGGCTGCCATCGTGGTAATGGCAACCTATAACCCGACCGGTAAATCAGTATGGCACTGGGTGACGCAACACGAAAACCCGACCGACGCCTGGGTCATTCTCGCAGCCATTGTGACCATTCTCATCAATCTCGCGCTGCTCATCGCAGCCTGGAACGCACTCGGCTTTATGGGTACGGTGATCGTACTGGTACTGTTCGCCGCACTTGTGTACTTGTCATTTCAGGAGCAATGGGTTGGCAGCAGCAACTCCATTCAGTGGCTCGCACTGATTCTCTACAGTGTCTTCCTCGGTATTGGCCTGGCCGGCGCAATACTCTGGCGCAGGGCCACCGGCCAGGTCGTGGTTGAAGATTCAGACGACAACTGATCAGTTACCCTGTTCATTCATAAAGCGGCGCACCCGGGTAACGTCGATTTCGTGAATGGTCCCGGTTAGGTTATGCTTCTAAACTAAAGAGGCAAAGGGCAGCCATCGTGCTGCCCTTTTCTTTTGGAGGTCAGCATTCAATACCCGCATTACTGATCAGAAGATTCATTCACGGCTTTCCACTATTGCGCGCAACTGCGTTGCGAGCAGGCTCAACTTAGACACAGGGCAAAGATGAAGTCGTTATTCGGCAATGCTCACATACTACTGACACTGGCAGCTTTTCTATGGGGCGGCAATGCGGTTGCAGGAAAGCTGGCAAGCGCTGACTGGCAGCCTTTCACAATCACATCAGTCCGGTGGCTGATGACAGCCATCGTGCTGCTTCCGTTCGCCTGGCAGTATTTAAAACGAGACAGCGCGACTCTGCGTAAACACTGGCATGTACTTGTGTTACTCGGCGCATGCGGTATGGCATTTTTCAACCTTTTTATGTATCTGGCACTCAACCACACCACCGCCATTAATGTTGCAATTGAACAGGCATCCATGCCCGTCATGGTCATGCTGGCCAACTTTGTATTGTTCTCACAACGCACCAGCAAACTACAGCTTGTCGGGCTTGCGCTATCCATTTTGGGAGTTTTTGTCACAACAACCGCAGGCAGACCCTGGTTGTTCTTTACCGAAGGCTTAAACTTCGGCGACGCTATAATGATGCTTGCCTGTGTTTTCTACGCTGGTTACACCATTGGTCTTCGGCGAAAGCCAAACGTGCACTGGCTGACTTTTATGTGGATGATCTCAATCAGCGCATTTGCAATGACAATTCCGTTTGTATTCTGGGAGATCCAACAGGAACCGTTTGTAGCACCTCCGCTGAAAGGCTGGGCGGTAATGATTTATATCATCCTGTTCCCCACTATTTGCGCACAGATATTCTTCGCACGCGGGGTGGAACTTATCGGCGGCAACCGCGCCAGTCAGTTCATAAATCTGGTGCCGATTTTTGGACCAATGCTGGCCATTGTTATACTCAACGAGTCCTTTCAGTGGTACCACCTTGCCGGACTGGTTTTGGTGATTGGTGGCATTCTGCTCGCAGAGCGCTTTGCAGTTAATGAAAAATAACTGATGCTATTAGCGCAAAGTTCGAGTTAATCCAAAAATAATCAGTCCGACGTCGCGCGATTGCTGTTGTCGTCATCTTTCTCCTGCTGCGCATCATCTGCGGCCTCAATCGCGAACTCGGCACCCATCGGTGTAATACGATTAGTAACCACTACGTGTGGTGCAGCATCTTCCGGCGCGATATCGTAACTACGCTGTGTCATACGGTAGATACCGTAAATACAGATGGTCGCCATCAGCACTGCAATAGTAATAAAGAACCAGTGAATTCCAAAGTGCTCCATCACATACCCAACCACTATCGGGCCACTCATCGCACCGCAGCCGTTTATAAATAACAAGCCGCCGGATGCAGCCGGCATTTGATCGTAATCAAGATAATCATTGGCATAGGCCATTAACAACGAATAAAGCGGGTTGGACGTGCCACCGATAATCAATGCAACAATCAACAACAAGGTAAAACTATCACCGGAAAACAATGCAGCGACTGCAGCAAGTGCGCCGATAGCAGTCACTGCAATAATGAGATAACGCCGGTCAAAACGATCTGACAGATACCCGATCGGATATTGAAACAACAAGCCGCCAAAATAGATCGCCGTGACAAAGTAGGAAACCTCGGCGAAAGTCAAACCACGCTCAGTCGCATAGACAGGAGCCATACCGAACAAAACAGCGAAAACCCCACCGAGTAACAAACTCCCGAAGCACGCAAGAGGCGACGCCTTGATCAATTCTCTGGTTGACATAGGTATCGCCGTTTCGTGCACCGGGGCACGGGAAGTAGACAGCAAAATAGGTGCAAAGGAAAGTGATACCAGAACGGTAATCAGTACAAACAGGTTGTACCCTGCGGGATCCGCGACATTCAATAAAAACTGCCCCAGAACAATGCCGCTCATCTGTACCATCAGATACAACGACAACGCCTGACCGCGCGTGTCATTGCTGGTAGCGTTGTTAAGCCAGCTCTCGGCAACCACGTAGATGCCCGAGAAACAAAATCCCACAATCAAACGCAACAGGAGCCAGGCGACCGGGTGAACCACCGCTGCATAAAGAATAAATGCTGCCGATATAAGCGAGGCCAGCGCGGCAAAAACGCGCACATGCCCTACCCTGCGCAAAAGCAGCGGAGCTATCTTTGAGCCACCCAGAAAACCGATAAAGTAGGCAGACATCACGTAGCCCATGGTGGAGGGATCGATATTTTCTATCGAGCCACGCACACCGAGCAGCGTTCCCTGCAAGCCATTACCAAGCATCAGCAACAGCATGCCCAGCATCAACGCCCACGTATCTTTAAAAACACTAACCATCAAATCATGCTCTCGTTCAGGAGCAAACTTATACACCCAAAACACAGGCACGGCATTGAATTTTTTTTCGCATTTTCCGCAATGTCACAGAATCACAAGAGACACAATTGAGGCTCGTACAGCAGGTAAATTCAACCTCACGGCTCAACAGATTTGATATGCTTCATTCACACCAGCAAATCTCACAGCCCTGATGCTACAAGCGCCCGCAAAAACATCGCTAAGCAACCTGTTATTTCCGGCATTGCTGGCGGTCGCGTTGTTTACCACCGGTTTGCTTATTGGTCGCCATGCGGATGCTGTCTGGACCACAGTCAGACAGGCAACCATTGAGTCCTACCAGAATCGCTATCGAGTAATGAGCGAGTCCGGCCTCGACTCTATTATCTACTACGTCAGTACCAAAGACAGCTCGGCACTTTTTAGTATGGCTGAAGGGTCAGGCACTATACTTGATGTAGCCGACACGCCAATCAAAGACCTGTATGACGTCAGAATCAACTATGCTACCCGAGTTGAGACAGTAAAGTCACTCAGAGCTCTGAGCAACATTGATGCAGTTATCACCGTGCCACTAATCTGCCACTAATCAGCAGTCAGCACGGCTGGCAACTCTGTAACCACCAGTGCAAACGCGTAAGACAGCGCATAGTCTTCAAGCATTGCAAACCGGCCTGTCTTGCCATAGTGCCCCGAAGACATATTTGTTTTAAGCATTAGCGGGTTACTATCTTTTTTGAGATCACGCAGTTTCGCAACCCACTTGGCAGGCTCCCAATAAGTGACTCGCGGATCAGACACTCCGGCTGTCACCAACATGGACGGATACTCTTTTGCCTCTACATGGTCATAGGGCGAGTAACCGGCAATTGCATGATATGACTCTTCGCTTTCAATCGGGTTACCCCATTGAGACCACTCACCGGGCGTAAGTGGCAATGAATCATCAATGATTGTATTGAGCACATCAACAAACGGGACATCTGCAATAACCCCTGCAAAAAGATCGGGTCGCATATTCACTGTGGCGCCAACCAATAAACCACCAGCAGACGCACCGTGAATAACAACATTGGCAGACGCGGTATATTGATTTTCAATCAACACCTCGGCTGCCGCGATAAAGTCATGAAAACTGTTAACCTTACCTGCAAATCTGGCTTGTTCATACCAGTCTCGTCCCTTTTCTTCACCGCCGCGAACATGCGCAATAGCATAGACAAACCCACGATCAACCAATGACAATCGGTTAGAAGAAAAACCTGCCGGCACACTACTGCCGTATGAACCGTAACCGTATAACAAACACGGGGCTGTACCGTCGATTTTTGTGTCTTTGTGATGCAACAGGGTCACCGGAACTTCAGCTCCATCATGCGACTGCGCGCTGACTCTGCGAGTAATATAGTCAGAAGGATCATGGCCAGACGGGATTACCTGCGACTTCAAATGCCGCCTTTGTGCAGTTGCACAATCATATTCCCAGGTCTGCCAGGGAGTCGTGGGAGATGAATAATCGAATCGAAACAGACTGACATCATATTCCAGTCCGGCGTCAAGACCAAGTGAATACGCCTCTTCTTCAAAGGCAAGTTTCGATACCTTGCCATCACTCCCGACAAAGTAAATTGCCGGCAACGCATTTTCGACTGCTAACCACATTACCCAGTCACGATAAACTTCGAATGAGTGAATCATACAACCGGGTTTATAGGCCTGAAAATCGGACCAATGTTCACGGCCAGGCTGGTTAACCGAAGTTACAGATAACTTGAAATCCTTTGCTTCATCACAGTTACTCAGGATTATAAAAAAATCCCCTGTGTCATTGACCCAATGATCAACGCTGTACTCAAAACCTTCAGATCGAGGCTCAATCAGCTGCATTTTCGATTCCGGATCATCTATAGCGATGCACCAGACCTCATCCTGAGTGTCCATACCGGTTGAAATAAAAATGTACTTGCCGGAGCGACTGCGCTCCACATCGCAGTAAAACCGGTTATCTTTCTCATGATAGATCAGCTCGTCTTCAGCGGGATCACTACCGATTACATGCCTGAAAACCTTACTGGTACGGTGGTTCTCGTCTACCCGGGTATAGTAGATAGTTGAGTCATTCGCCCAGGCAGCAGACTCGACGTCTTCAATCACCGTTGCGCTGTCTTGTCCACTGGCAATATCACGAAAGAACAACCGGTAGTATTCTGCCCCAGATGTATCGCAGCTCCAGGCCAGGGTTTTATGATCCGGACTATGCTCGACAAGATAGTGACTGAAATACTCATGCTCACCGGCCTCACTGTTAATATCTATCAGCAGCTCTTCATTGTGATCTGCCTTATCGCCTACATTGCTGTTTGCCTTACCGGCTGCATGGTCGAATGAACGATCAGTACGGTAATAGATCGGATGTTCACCACCCTCAACGTAACGCTCACAATAGGCATACGCTCCATCCAGCACCGGCAGTTCTTCATCCTGCTCCTGTATGCGACCACGCATTTCGGCTACCAGCGCCTCTTGCAACTGTTCGGTATACTGCATCGCCTCAGCGCAATAATCGTTTTCCGCCTCAAGATAGGTCTTTATCTTATGCGGCAGTTTGTCCGGATCACGCATGGCTTCCTGCCAGTTATCTGCTCGCAGCCAGGCATAGTCATCTGACCTGGTTATACCGTGGGCAGTTTGCTCGACCGGTATTTTTTCAGCAACAGGCGCACTTTCGGGTAGTGAGATTCGAAGTTTCAATTGGGTACTCTTTGAGCGTTATCTTGTATACAGCGCAATTGACTATATCAGCAAACGATGCTGTGGACAGCGGAAAGCATTGTTCCACAGTAAACCGGCAGATGGAGTTATTTGGATTACACAGATCTGCAATCCAGCCTCTTTACTTAGCCGGGTTCTATAAGCCGTTTGGCTAG
>CAZKAQ010000171.1:0-6964 GCA_964550655.1 uncultured Granulosicoccaceae bacterium | reverse complement strand
GAATTTTCTTCTTGCAGCTAATACTTATTGATATTTGCAAAAGAAAAAATTTGCTGTGGAATCAAAGATCAAGTGAGATGCCGTCGATTTCGTGAATAGTCCGGGCTAGTATACTAACGAATACGATCGAAAACCACGGAGCAAGCATGGCGCAAGCAGCAGCGCTGGATCATCTGATCATTCTGGATCTGACGCGTATTCTGGCCGGACCGTGGGCCACTCAGGTAATGGCCGACCTGGGTGCCGATGTCATCAAGGTCGAACATCCACAAACCGGTGATGATACCCGCAGCTGGGGACCGCCGTTCGTGAATGACAAACAGCCGGGCCTTTCAGCCTACTTTTGCTGCACCAACCGCAATAAAAAATCTCTTGCTCTTGACTTTGCTTCGGCTGAAGGCCTGAAAATTCTGCATGAGCTCATCAAACAAGCGGATGTCATCGTCGAGAACTATAAAGTCGGCGGACTTAAAAAGTACGGCCTCGACTACGACTCTCTGAAACAGGAACATCCGGGACTAATTTATTGTTCCATTACCGGATTCGGACAGACCGGTCCCTATGCACATCGTGCCGGCTATGATTTTATTATTCAGGCGATGAGCGGCTTGATGAGTGTCACCGGCCAGCCGTCCGGGTCACCGGGTGATGAACCAATGAAAATCGGCGTCGCACTGACCGACATAATGACCGGACTCTACGCCAGTACCGCCATACTTGCCGCCGTGGCTCACAGAGATAAAACCGGAATCGGACAACACATTGACATGAGCCTGATGGATGTATCCGTTGCAACAATGGCCAACCAGGCCATGAACTATCTGGTCAGCGGCGACTCGCCTGTGCGTATGGGTAACGCGCATCCGAACATTGTTCCGTATCAGGTTTTCCCGACCGCTGACGGTCATTTGATTATCGCAGTGGGTAATGACAGACAATTTCAGAGCCTTGTCAGCGTGCTGGGCAACGCATCTCTTGGCACAGATGCAAAATATAAAACCAATAAGGACCGCGTGACCAATAGAGAACAACTGATACCGATTCTGACAACACTGACAACATCACAGCCCACCAGCCACTGGGCCACTGAACTCGACAAAGCCCAGGTGCCTTACGGACCGATCAACACCACAGAAGCAGTTTTTAATGACCCGCAGGTCATTGCACGAGAACTCGCAATTGCACTGGATCATCCGGTACACGGTAAGGTACCGGGTGTTGCCAGCCCGGTGCGTATGTCAGAAACTCCTCCGCGTTACAGGAACGCACCACCCTCACTTGGCGCAGACACACTGGCAATACTGCAACAGCGGTTAAATCTGTCTTCTGAAGATTGCAGAGCACTGGTTGAAGCGGGCATCTGCAATGCATTTGCGGATGAACAAGAATAAGTAGCGTTTGAACACGCACTGACCGGCGTTCTGTCGCGAGTCGGAAAAAAAGCGCCGTTGTGATCATGACCGCAACAGCTAATCGCAATTGTAATCGCCAGACTACAGGTACAATTAATGGAGCCTGACGATATCAGGCACATGCAAAACAGGTTTACATAAAATGGCAGAATTTCCCTCTAAAGCTAAAGTCGTCATTGTTGGCCAGGGTGGAATCGTTGGTGCTTCTGTTGCGCACCATCTGATCAAACGCGGGTGGGATGACATCGTCGGTATTGACAAGTCTGCAATCCCGACAGACATCGGTTCGACCGCACACGCATCAGATTTCTGTTATGCCACAGCACATGATCAGATGACCTGCCATACGACCATGTACAGTATCGACTTCTTTGAAAAACGCGGTCGCTATGCAAAAGTCGGCGGACTTGAAGTGGCTCGCGTTGGTGATGATGATCGCATGGCAGAGCTTCAGCGTAAGGTAGCTTCCGGTAAAGCTTTCGGTACCAACGCGCGCATGATCAGCGCGGCTGAAGCCAAAGAAAAAATGCCACTGCTCGAAGAAGACATGATTCAGGGTGCGCTATGGGATCCTGATGCCGGTCTGGTAACACCACGCTCTCAGGTAGTCACAGGTGAACTGGTAGAAGAAGCAGAAAAAACCGGCAAATTAAAAGTCTTTGCCAATACACCGGCTACCGGCTTAAAGATAGAAAACGGCAGAATCGTCGGCGTCGAAACGCATCGCGGCTTTATACAGGCTGAGTACGTCGTTGTATGTGCCGGCTTATGGGGCAGACTGATTGCGAACATGGCGGGCGAAGATTTACCGGTAATGCCGGTTGATCACCCGTTGTTATGGTTTGGACCGTACGACAAATTTGCAGGCACAGGTAAAGATATTGGTTATCCGCTATTGCGTGATCAAGGTAACTCTGCGTACCTGCGTGATACAGGGGATCCGAAAACCACCGAAGGCGGCATGATCGAATGGGGTTACTACGAAGAAAAAGAACCTCGCATGTGTCACCCGCGTGATCTGCTTGAAAAAGAAGAAGCCAGACTCTCACCCTCACAACGTGATCTTGAAATGGATCAGATCATGGAACCACTGGAGCGCGCAATCGAGCTCACACCTGTTCTTGGTGAACTCGGGTTTGATGAAAAACGATCTTTTAACGGCTTGCTGCAAGTCACAGCAGATGGTGGACCATCAGTAGGTGAGTCCGCCAATGTTCGTGGACTGTGGTATGCAGTTTCTGTCTGGGTAAAAGACGGCCCAGGTACCGGTAAAGTCATCGCAGACTGGATGACAGATGGCAGGACAGAACTTGATCACAGCGGTATTGATGTCGCACGTTATTATCCGTTTCAGCAGGAAGAACAGTACATTCATGATCGCTGTTACGAAACCGCTTTTAAAATCTACAATCCTGCAGTGCACAACCGCGAGCCTTATACTAAAGGACGAGGTATTCGTCGTAGCCCCTTTTACGAACGCGAGTCAGCGCTCGGCGGGTACTTTATGGAAGCCGCTGGCTGGGAACGCGCGCATGGTTATGCAGCTAACGAACATCTGCTGAAAAAATTCGCTGACAAAGTCCCGCTTAGAGAAGCTGAATGGGACAACCGGCACTTCTTCAGAGTATCTAATGCCGAGCATCTGCAACTCAGTGAAGATGTCGGCATGGTGAACTTGTCGCACTTTGCCATCATTGATGTCTCCGGTCCTGATGCGGAAGCACTAATGGAGTATGTCTGTGTTGCCAAAGTCGGAGATGACACACCTTCAGGTAAAGGCATCTACACACACTTTCTTGACCACACCGGTGGCGTACGCGCAGACCTCACCGTAATCCGCATGTCTTCTGATCACTTCAGAGTTATGGACGGAGGAGACTCCGGCGCACGTGATCTGGTATGGCTAAAACGCATCAGTGAAGACCACGGCTTTACTAATGTCACCATCAAAGATAAAACCACAGATTACGCCTGCCTTGGGCTCTGGGGTCCAAACGCAAGAACCGCACTCGAAAAAGTTGTTACAGAACCGGACGCACTGAGCGCTGATAACTTTCCGTTCATGTCAGTCAAAACAATAAATATCAATGGCGTTAAAGTAGCGGCTTTTAGAATATCCTACGTTGGAGAACAGGGCTGGGAACTTCACTTCAACTACGAAGACGGATTGACCGTCTGGGATGCACTGGCAGCACAAAATGTGACGCCAATAGGTATTGAAACCTACGCCAACAGCAGACGTCTTGAGAAAAGCCTGCGATTACAAAATGCAGATTTACTTACCGAGTACAATCTATACGAGTGCGATCTCGCACGCCCCAAAGTAAAAGCCGCTGACTTCCACGGTAAAGAAGCTCATCTTGCATTTCGTGAACGCGAACACCAGCCTGCATACCTCTGTACATTAACCATGGTTGACAACATCGACTCGCAAGGTGTTGCACGCTATCCGGTTGGCACCAGCCCGATCATTGATCCTGCTACAGGTAACAGCCTGATCGACTCCGAAGGCAGAAGATCATTCATAACCAGTATTGCCTACGGTCCGACAATCGGCAGGAACATCGCCCTCGCCTATCTTCCGTTTGAATATTGTCAGCAAGGTCGTGAATTACAAATGGAGTACTTTGGTGAATCTTACCCCGTGAAAATTGAGGGCGTTGGCTACAAACCATTGTATGACCCGGAGAATCTGCTGCCAAAAAGTTAGGATAATAGCGAGTCACCAGGCGCACGCTTTACGCATGACTGATTCAGCGCAACACAACGTCTCGGACTAATTATCTGAGATGCAGCAAATTTTCGGCAAACCATTGACGCACGCTTTCTCTGCGGCCAAAGCACAGCGAGCCAACGACTTTCTGGCCAGAGTCGGATCGGTTGACCGGAATATCTGGTAGTCACGTGCACAGGTTTACTGTGAAGCAGTTCAACGGCTAAGCCGTAGCAGTATGAAATTGCTCACATGTTGGACCCCACAGGAACCAGATCCACCGCAAAATCGACAAGCCATCACTGACACGACCACAGATATAAAGATAGAATTCAATCAATGCGAAAAACCGCACTACTACACAATAACTTGTGCAGGTCGCAGCCGTTAGAAAAAGGTTAAATATTAAACGCCACTAAGTTGCCGCTAATACAGCCCGTTCATCGAACTCTTTGCGAGTAATCACGTCAGATGACTATTATCCGTCACTCCGGAGCAAGCAGTGAAAAAATATAGATCGATCTGGCAAACGCTGTTTGTTATCACTTTTGTACTCTTTTCAACTCTAACAGGCCGTCTGGCGTTTGCAGACGAATCTGCGAAGATTGTACTTTCTGAAAGCGTCATCAAAAGATTTGGCGAGCGTCCCGCTGTACCAAACGGTGAACTATCCGATGCATTAAAAGAGGCCGCGCAAACTGCCTTTGTTGATCCGGTCACCAGCTCGGGCTGGGGCGAAGATCAGGAAAACGCACTGCTGCAGATCGCCGATTCTAAAGACCCGAGAATGGTATGGCTGATCACTGACCTGATGCGCTTCATTAGAAGTCCGGATCTAATGCAGGCACTTGCTGACACCGCTGGTGAGATACTCGGTATCAATTATGAGAACAACAACTTCTGGGGTAAAACCACTGATCATCTGATTGCCTGGAAGATACCGGCACCTCCCGGTTACCTGCCGATAAAAAGAACAATCTTTACCAGTATCGAACCTGAGTGGGAAAAAATCTTTACTGAAGGCTCTATTAACTGGACCCACGTATCCTGGGGCGGTGTACTGATAGACAACCGTCCATACGATCAAACAAAAGAACTTTGTAACTGTATTCCTGCAGCAGACAACCCGGAGGTTATTTCTGCCAAAGACGCCAAGTGGCTTGACGACGATGACATCGTCTTTGGTGTAGAAATAAACGGTGAATTCCGTGCCTACCCAAGACAGATAATGGAAGTCAGAGAGATGGTTAACGACACACTGGGTGGCAGGAATATCGGCATGCCCTACTGCACACTGTGTGGAGCAGCACAGGTTTATTTCACTGATGAACTACCGGAAGGGGTTGAACGACCTGTGTTGCGAACCTCTGGTTTGTTAATCCGTTCAAACAAGGTTATGTACGATGTTAATACCTGGTCTGTGTTTGATACTTTCACAGGTGCTGCAGTAACCGGCCCGCTAGCAGAGCGAGGCATACAACTCAAACAAGCAAGCGTAGTTACCGCCGAATGGGGTGACTGGAAACGCGCTCACCCTGAAACCACCGTACTGGTGGAAGAGCTGGCCCTGGGTCGTGACTTTGACTTTCGTAACGGTCGCGATGCTGACGGACCGATTTTCCCTGTCGGTGATGTCGATCCCAGACTACCGGTACACGAAGACGTCATCGGTGTTATTACCGTGTCCGGTAAACCTCACGCCTTTTTGCTTACTGCAGCGGTTGCAGCGCTTAAAAACGGTGAAAAGGTGGGCATAGAAAATATTCAACTGGAACTTGATGCGGGCGGTATACGCATCGTCGATACGGACGGCAATGATCTGGGCAGCCATCAGGCATTCTGGTTTGCGTGGTCTCAGTTTCATCCGACAACCTCACTGTGGCCAGGTATCTAACCTATGAAACCTAACATTAACTTTGGCAAAGCCTCTAAAGCGCTTTTGGCAGGATGCGTAGTTTTTCTGTATGCCTGCTCATCAGGCAGTGATAGTAGCGGACCAAGTCCGGAAGATGTCGGCGCTGAAATCACCACAGTTGCTGAAGTGCCAATGGATCCCGAACAGACTGACATGTTGCAGCAAGTCGAGCCGCAGTCTATCGGAGATCCCACAGTCGAAGATACTTCCGGATTAAATGGTCTTTTAATACCGACAATATTTGAGTCAGCAACTGATGTTAATCTTGAATTTGCTCAATCTGCAGCCGCCCTGGTAGAACAACTTAACGACACCCTGCTGCTACCTGTTGATGTAGCAGTAACCTTTGCAGACTGCGGTACAGCCAATGCTTTTTTTGCACCTGCCAGCTTCAACTCTCCGACGCCTGAAATAGTCATATGCCATGAACTCACCATGTTGTTTTCATTCTTTTTCGAGACTGAAGAACAGGCATTCCTCACCACTTTATTTGTTCTGATGCATGAACTCGGGCACGCATTAACCAGTGTGCTTCAGCTGCCAGTACTGGGCATTGAAGAATCATACGTTGACGGTATTGCCGCTGTGTTTTTGGGCGAATCCGGTCTGGCTGAAGGCTCTGTACTTGCCGGTTGGTTTTTTGGCAGCCAGGGCGACACACCATTTTTCGATTCACATCGGGCCGGACCGCAAAGACTGGGTGATCTTGCATGCTGGGGTGTTGGCGCCGATCCTTCGTTACAAAACGATCCGTTAATCGGTTCCATCGCAGCACAATTAATTCAAAGTGGCAGAAACTGCGTTTTTGAATACAATCAGCAGCTATTTGGTCTCGATACAGTACTTGGAGATAACATTCTCGGTGGCTTTAACGTTTTGTCAATACCACCGGGTACAATAAATACAACCGACGCTACGCCTTAG
>CAZKAQ010000170.1:0-6990 GCA_964550655.1 uncultured Granulosicoccaceae bacterium | reverse complement strand
CTGTTTAGCGATAATGACTCTGGGTGCCGAATCCTCATGAATAATGCAGGCTAAGATAGCTTTAATAGGGATTTTTTCTTTTGCAAATATCAATAAGTATTCGCTGCAAGAAGAAAATTCACTGTGAAAACAAATCTCTGCGCGATATGCTCGCTATTTCATGAATAGTCCGGGTTAGGGTCACATACCATCTATTGATTATCAGCTACTCATAGAACCAAAGGAGCGTACCAGGAGGGGTTCAGGCGGTTTAGCAGGACGGACATTCTAAAAGGGAAACTGAGACATGTTTCCCGGTGTAGTGTTTCGCTTGCAGGCAACCTTGTATTTTTTGTTAGCGGTAGAAGTAAAGTCTCGTACTGGCGAATGTTGCAGGTCAGGATTGACGCTAAACGCCTAACGCTTCAGACGCTAGCTGAGTTCCTTCAACGCGAGCTTCAATCTTAGAAAATGCCGTATCCCGTGAGGTAGCCAAATCATCACCAAACGGAGAGAAACCACAATCGTCGGTTGTACCCAACTGATCAAGCGGAATATGTTTCGCCGCCTTGAGGATTCTATCTTTAACTACCTGGGCACTCTCTACCACATTATCAATGACATCGATGACACCCACAAACACTCGTTGGTTGGCTTTAATATTTTTCCCGACAATAGATAATGCGTCTTCGGGTTTTTCTTCCGAGGCCATCTGCATATAGAAACTACCTACATCAAGATCCATTAAGATTGGAATCAACTCTCCGTAGTCCACATCCGCACTATGCGTGGAATTATGATCTCCACCCGGGCATGTGTGCACTCCGATCCGTTGCCTTTCTTCGTCAGTAAACGCAGAGAAGACTTGATTGTTAAGATCAACAAACTGTTTAAGCAAACCTTTGGAGGGATCAAGCTTAACGGCTAACCGACCTTCGGTAAAATCCACCTGCACCACCTGCGCGCCGTTATCGAAGCAGGAGCGTATATCAGCAACTGCGTGAGTGATCAGATCATTAGTAAAGTCGCTTTGTGAGTAACCACTGATGCCATCTTGTGGATACAAAAGTGACATGGCCGATGCTGAAATAACGGCTTGCTTCAGCGGTTTGTTTGCAAAGCGTTTTGCACGAGTCAAATAACTACCCGCATACAGACCGTATTTGAATGGCCCGCTGGTTAGTCGTGGCAATTGCCGAGTATGGCCATCGTCAAAAGGAATAACGACTCCGTCGGGTGCCAGATTTTCAAGCCCGTCCATCAGATAGGTGGCGAAACTTGATTTTGACTGCTCACCATCCGAGACAATTGGGGAGCCGGTGTCTTCAAATCTGGAGATCGTATCCTTCACGGCATCATCAAAAGCCAGATCCATTTGAGAGCGATCAATCCGGCCATTGGCAAACTGCTGCATCGCGGCCTGTAACTCGGGGGATCGTGGCACACTGCCGACTGGTTCTGTAGGTAAGGTCATAGGTCGTTATCCTGAATTCTGATGCAGTGGGACTTCAAGCATTGAATCGCGAGACTTCCGGGCAAATCTTACCTGTTCTCAGTGAACAACCAACAGCGGTGCTGCCACGGAACCACAATTCCACGATACTGCAAGCGTTCATGCTATTCAACGTCTTTGCCAGCTGTCCGACTACTTATGCCTGATCAGGTGGAGGGGCCTTAGTTTCCCTTTCCTGATTTCCCCATGTTCACATAGATGAAAAGCAATGACAGCGACCAGATATTTCTACAATACAGCACAGGTATCTTAACGCAGCATAGTAGCTATTCTGTTAGAAAGTAAACGGCATTCTCTCGGGTTGTCTCTTTGCCTTGTGATTCTATACAATCACCAAGAGCTCTATTTCTCGTAAATAACGTCATGCAACGAACAAAATTAGGTCAAACCGGTATAGAGGTGAGTGCGTACTGTCTTGGCACCATGACATTCGGAACCAACACATCCGAAGAAGAGGCACACCGGCAACTGGATTTAAGCCTTGATCACAGTATAGATTTCCTCGACACCGCAGAAATGTACCCTGTAAATCCGGTTAAAAAAGAGACGGTAGGAGTTACAGAAGAAATTATCGGGCGCTGGAACGCAAAAACCGGCAAACGACGTAACTATGTAATCGCCACCAAATGCACCGGAGTCAACGGATCTTTTGTGCGCGAAGGACAGATGGTTGATGGTAAAACTTTACGTGCCGCCTGTGAGGATTCACTAAAGCGTCTGCAAACAGACTACATAGACTTGTACCAGCTGCACTGGCCGAACCGAGGTTCTTATCACTTCCGACAAATCTGGGACTACAACCCGTCGTCACAGGATAGAGCGAGCACCATCGAACACATGGAAGAAGTCATGTATACCCTCAAAGCGCTGGTAGAGGAAGGGAAGATACGTTCCTTCGGCCTGTCTAATGAAAGTACCTGGGGTACTGATCAATGGCTTGCAGCGGCGAGCCGTACCGGCGGACCACGCATTGCATCTATACAAAACGAATACTCGGTACTTTGTCGTATGCCGTTCGACGGCGATTTATCAGAGCTTTGTTATAACGAAGCAGTGACTTTACTGGCGTTTTCACCATTGGTTACCGGATTTGTCACCGGAAAATACCTGGATGGTACAAAGCCAAAAGGTTCAAGACATCAGATCATGGGGGATTCGCCGCGACTATCACCGCGGCTGGACGTTGCGGTACGGGCCTTTTTAGAAGTGGCAAATACACACAGTATAGATCCGGTTCACATGGCACTGGCATTCTGCCTTCAACGACCTTTTCCCTGTATTCCGATCTTTGGTGCCACTACAGTGGCTCAACTTGAACATATACTGGCAGGTGAAGATGTTGAACTGTCTGAAGACGCGCTGGCAGACTTAAGCGAAGCTAATCGAAAGCATCCAATGCCGTTTTAAATTTATGGGTAACAATAGTCGGGAAGTGTCTCGTTAGCCAGGGAGTCACTAAAGTTATATTTTTAAGAACTGGGTTTGACGCGAAGCTCGTCGATTTTGCCTGACGATCTTTATCTAACAATCAGGCAGCTCTCTACTCCGTTCCAACCCCATCCATCTCCATCGGTGTCTATGCAAGCCATTGGAATTTCATCAGGAGCTGTGGGAGCTGTGGGAACTGTGGGAACTGTGTCAACAATACAGGACTCGATGCCATTCCAGCCCCAACCGTCACCATCTGAATCTATACAGATAGTTGCCGGGAAATTTTCTTCGCCAGGTTCATCACCGCTTACACTATCTACAGGTTCGCTGCTTAACCGACAGGAACTCACACCATTCCATCCCCAGCCGTCACCATCAGTGTCTACACATGCTCCAGCATCCGGTTCTGACTGATTGTCTTCCGGGGCTGTCTCTGTGGGTGTAACAATACAGCTTGAAGTTCCATTCCATCCCCAGCCATCTCCGTCTGAGTCAAAGCACACAGAGTCAGGTGTACTAATTTGTCTGACCGAGCTGGTTACCAGATAAATTGTATTGTTCTGTTTGCTGGTTATATACAGCTCGCCGTCCGGACCACGCCCGAATCGCTGATCCGCGCGGGCACTTGCTACATTATACTGTGGCGAGTCATTGAACAAGTCCAGCAATGATGTACGTAATAGCGCTGGGGTGGATGTATTACCATCGTGATCAAATAATATATTTGATCTAAAAACCGTAGCTTCAGATAAGGAACTTACAAATCCCTTCGTTACTGCAGCTTGCATCTGTGACACGGAGGAATACAGCAGTTCTCCGGTGGAGCCGAACTCACCAAAAAAATATAAGCCATCTACATCAGAGCCGTTTTCAACCGCATAACCGCCAGCAATCGCCAGCCCGCCGTCATGGTTAACGTCATGTCTAAAGCTTGCTGCCGGATAGGTAAAGCCAAAATCAACATCATTGGCAGGCAGCGCGGTTACACCACTGCCGCGAGTAGTATTGAGGTATGTGAAGCGCCCTTCGCGCGCGCCCCAGCCGTAGTCTTCGCCAGAAGTTACAAGGTTGATCTCCTCGACATTACCGCTACCAATATCTGCAACAAAAAGAATCCCGGACCTTGAAAATGACAAATTGTGAGGATTCCTGAAGCCTGGTGCATACACTTCATCCGGTATATTCGGATCACCTATGAATGGGTTGTTTACCGGTATCGTGTAAGCTGATTGCTGTGTCGCCTGTGGGTCGATGCGAATGATTTTCCCCAGCGCACTGTTGCGATGCGATGCAAATCCATTTTCTACTGAACCACCATCGCCATGGGCAATGTATAGCAAGCCGTAATCGTCAGATCCCACCGACGCATAGTTGTTAAATGCAATTTGTTTTATTGAATGTAAGCCTGGCTGCCCGATTCTTAGTAATTCACGCGAAGCGGTAAGCTCTCCGTCAGATGTTAATGTCCATTCAGTGACGACACTGTCAGTTGGTTGTGGAGCGTCAACATCACTTAAGTAAACACCGTTGCTCGGATTTTGTAATCGATCCTGATCCTGAGAAGTGTACAACTTGCCATTGCGTTGAAATTCCGGGTGAAACGCAACTGATCTTAAACCGCCCTCAACATTATCCGAGTTATTAAAATCAGATCCAAGTGCGGCAGCAACATCAAACCAAACACGGGTCACACCATCGGTAATTTCATAGATTAGCCCATCATATGATTCCACAGCAAATATTCTATCGCCACTGTGTGTTAATGCATTAAGTTTTGCGGTGGCACCATTAGACCGGTGTGGTACGGTGGTAAATACTTCGACTGTGACAGGCTGGCCTACAGCAAACTGATCAGCAAAGGCGGCCAGGGCAGGTGTTGAGACGCAGGTACTGAAAGCCAACAAAGCAGCCGTAATTCCGTTGGTGATACTACAACCTTCCATTGCAACTTTCATTTTCTGTGTAAGCTTTGTGCAGAACAATTCGGGATAATAGTCTAATCATGCTTGAATCGATGCGGTGTGTATCACAATTTATACGTCTCATTAAAACGAGCTTTATTTCAGCCTTGATTTCAGCTTTAAATGAATTTATTCAGCGCTACAGCTTTCGACAAGTAGTCATTACTCCTTATTTATTGGACTGTCCTATTTATACCGATAAACCCACGCCCACTGGTCGTGATTTATTGCTAACAGGAGGACAGACATTCTAAAAGGGAAACTGAGGGGTGATTCGCGGTGTAATCTCGCGGTTGGTGGCAATCTTGAGATCGTTCTTAGATATCTATATATGTCTATGCAACTTTCGTTTTTTATAGAGTGGCCTGTTGAACTTGATTTTTGCCGGATTCTTTAGATTTATACATAGCCTGATCTGCTAGTTTGATCAACTCGGAAACTTTATGTGAATGGTTTGGATACATCGCAAAGCCGATGGATACTGAGACATTTGGCAGTGTATTATTAAAATGCCTTATGTTCATTTGACTTATTAGCTGCTTGAAACTCTCAAGACGCTCAGCAAACCCATCCAGAGTGGAATCCGGTGAGAGGATAGCAAACTCTTCACCACCGATTCTGGCTACCAATTCATCACTTACAAAGAATCGATGCGCCAGATTCGAAATGTGCATGAGCACTGCATCACCTGCATCGTGTCCGTGGCTATCATTGAAATGTTTAAAATTATCTGCGTCAAACATTGCAACTCCTACCTGAGTACCGGACTTTTCAGCACGCGAAATCTCACTGCGAAATCGCTCCATAAAGTAACGCCGGTTAAACAATCCGGTTAACGGATCAAGTGTGGATTGTTCATGCAGTTCATCGCGTAGCTGTGCATTGGCCACAGCAAGACTGACTTGCTCTGCACATTTTTTTATAAAAGCAAGGTTCAAGTCACCGGTGAAGGCACCTGAGGCATTACTATCTATATTCGACAAATCCAAATGAAGCAGTCCTATCGTATCGCCATGAGCGATTAGCGGCAGGCAGTAGTAACTGCTAACGTTCCGTTCGGTTTGATCAACATGATTACAGTTTAACTTAATCATACTATCACCGAACTGGAACAGCCTGCCACGCCGCAACGACCAACAGTCTTGTGCTTGTATACTCGGTTGCAATTCGCAGTCTCCCCAGGTACACACACCATCAAGCACGTCCCGTGAGTTACTATAAATGTAAAGCTGGCCGGCACTACCCTGATAAATGGATTGCATTGCCTGGCTCACCACCTCATAGAGCTCAGCAAGAGATTTACACGAGTGTAACCAATCACCAAACTCAGATAACTTATCAGTCTCGGCCTGACGTAACTGCCGTACAGCTAAAGCTTTTTGAGCCTCTTTTTCTGCTCCTTCAGCGCGCTTAAGGGCAGCTGCCAGTGATTCTTCGTGTCGTTTTAGTTGAGTAATATCGGTTAGCGATACAACATGCCCGCCACTCACCAGCGGCCTAATGGTAAGCGTAATGTAAAGTCCTGAATTAGATTCTCTTTCATGTGTGAATTTTTCCTTTGATTTCATCAATTCACGTAAAGAGTCCACATCTTCCTTGCTATAACGACCCTGCTTCCTTAAATTTTCCATGTAGTCTTCCCATGATTGTCCGGGGAAGAGCTCAAGCTCGCTTGCACCTGTAATTTCAAAGAAGCGCTTATTTACAAAATGACACACGCGATCTTCAGACCAAAAAATAATTCCCTGCTCCATTCCTGAAAGTACTTCATGGTAAGCATCAAATAACTGTTCGCCAGACTGTGGTGCTGCGCTCCCTACTACACTTACCAGAGGTTTTGCTTGCATAATATTTTAGATGACGAAAGGCCATTCCATTTAAATAGAGCGGGAATTTATGGAGAACATCGACTATTTAACGGAATCTATTGTTTACTCTTGAGACCGATGGCGCCCTACTTTCGCATAGAACATCACGTTTAAGACACTACAGCAAAAATTTCCACAGAAGTTTTGAAATTCGCTTTCTATAACACGAAACCAAACAGAGCTGCTTACCCGAATCTCACTAGCCCGGACTATTCATGAAATGGCGAGCATATCGCGC
>CAZKAQ010000169.1:0-7028 GCA_964550655.1 uncultured Granulosicoccaceae bacterium | reverse complement strand
GCGTCGAATAGACAGTCTGTCATTTCAGGATTGACCATAGATTCACCGCAAAAACTATAACTAAAGACATAAAAGCCAAATTCGCAGGTCGCCTCATGAATAATGCAGGTTAATCGTAGCTGATAATTAAAGATAACTGCACAGTTGACATGTAATTGTTAACTGCATTGAAAATTCTATCGCTATCTTTGCTGTGTTTCCCAATTCTCGTTGATCAGAGGTTGATTGTTCAGTGGCGCCAGTGGCTGGCGTCCAAGAATATGATCAGCGGCTTTTTCACCGGTCATGATCGACGGTGCATTCAGGTTGCCATTGGTGATTCGCGGGAAGATCGAACTGTCTGCCAGACGCAATCCTTCTGTGCCAATGACGCGGGTATGGGGGTCAACAACCGCTAACGGATCATCAGCACGGCCCATGCGGGCGGTGCCGCAGGGGTGGTAGGCGCTTTCGACGTGTTCTTTAATAAAGTCATTTAGCTCATCATCGCTTTGCAGATTGATACCGGGCTGGATTTCATGTTTGTAGTAGGGGGCGAACGCGGGTTGTTCGAATATTTCTCGCGTTAAGCGGATGCATTGTCGGAAATCGCGCCAGTCTTTTTCATGGCTCATATAGTTGAACAGAATTTTTGGCGGATCTTTTGGATCGCTTGATCGCAGCGTGACATGGCCGCGCGACGGGCTTCGCATTGGTCCGACATGCGCCTGAAAGCCATGCCCTTCGGACGATGCCTGTCCGTCGTAGCGCACGGCAATCGGCAGAAAGTGATACTGGATATCGGGATACTCGACACCGGCATCAGAGCGTATGAAGGCGGCACTTTCAAACTGGTTACTGGCACCCGGGCCGGTACGGTTCAACAACCATCGCGCACCAACATAAGCCTTGCCTAACAGGTTCCAGTATTTGGCAAGACTGACAGGCTGAGAGGCTGCAGCCTGGACATAAAGCTCAAGGTGATCCTGCAGGTTCTGACCTACACCCGGACGATCTGCAACCACGTCAATCCCGTGCTCTGCCAGATGTGCGGCAGAGCCAATGCCGGATAACATCAACAACTTGGGTGAGTTGATTGAACTTGCCGAGAGGATCACTTCGGCTTCGGCACGAATAACTTCGATCTTGCCATCGCGTTCTATCTCGACACCGACTGCACGCTTGCCATCCATAACAACACGGCGTGCAAAGGCACGTATGAGGTTACAATTTTCAAGCTTGAGCGCGGGCCTGAGATAAGCCTTTGCCGCCGACCATCGCTCGCCCTGCCAGACAGTCATATCAAAAGGGCCAAAACCTTCCTGTTGATAGCCGTTGTAGTCACCCGTTACAGGGTAGCCGGCTTGCTCACCGGCTTTGACAAAAGCCTGCGTCAGCGGGTTATCGCGCTTGCCGCGTATGACATGCAGCGGGCCGCCTTTGCCACGCCACGATGCATCACCGCCATGGCCACCGGCATGCCAGTCTTCCTGACGCTTATAGTAGGGCAGCACATCGGCGTAGCTCCAGCCGTCGGCACCCATCTCGCGCCAGTGTTCAAAATCGAGTGCATGACCGCGCACGTAGATCATGCCGTTGATCGAACTTGATCCGCCAATGACATTGCCGCGTGGTGTTGCCAGCTGCCGGCCACCGAGGTGTGGTTCGGGTTCGGATTTGTAACCCCAGTCGTAGCGCGGCATGTTCATGGGATAGCTCAATGCGCCCGGCATCTGAATAAGAGGCCCGCGATCGCTGCCACCGTTCTCAATGACGAGAACCTTCCTGCCTGCTTCAGCAAGGCGGCAGGCTATGGCACAGCCTGCGCTGCCTGCGCCAACAATGATGTACTCAGCTTGCATAGCAAACAATCCTTCAGAAAATACGGGTTAACCCGGACTACTTATGAAATGGCGAGCATATCGCGCAGAGCTTTGTTTTCACAGTGCCTTGTCATTAAATATCTGGTCTTTCTGCGTCGAATAGTGTGTTTGATATTTGCGAAAGAAAAAATCCATTTTCAAGCTAGTGGGGCGTGCGCAAAGATCGATGGTTTACAGTCAAACAGAGCGATTTCAGGCATAGCGTATATATGCTTTTTGATGATCTGTTTGCGAAAATCGTAGGCCTCATCCTGTAGTAAATCGATTTCCGATCGTTCAGGTTCAGAGTCTCCATAGAGATCAAATCGCCGGGGAGGGTGCCGGAGTGCAAAGGAAAACGTCAGGAAAAAATAATTCCATCAAACAGTTTCCTCGCGGTTCTAATAATCGCAGCGGACTTTACCTGACCATGGTCGTCAATAACCGCCTCAATGCCAGTAGCGCCAACAGGATGCTCTATATTGAGTTTTTTTACATTGCCTTGTGGCAGATTAGCAAGAGTATACGCCGGGGATTCGGGCAACAGGCAGGCTGTTGCAACGCTAACGGCCCCTAACACACCAATACTTGCATGACATCTGTGTGGTATAAAAGTGCGGGTAGAAATAGCACCACTGTTCTGCGGTACAGACACCATGGTCATTTTGGGTACAGTTTTGTCACTGACATCCCCCAGATTCATCATCGGGCCACAAAGTAAACGTATTGATTCAAGCTTTGCTTTTAGCTCATTGTTTGCATCAAGTTCTTCACGGGACTCACAGCCTGTGATTCCAATATCAACCGCTTTTAAAACCACGACCGGCATGCCGTTGTCTATCATAGTGACCGCTATACCCTCCACCGTATCAACCTGATTGCCAGTAGGCAGTAGCGCACCGCAACTGGAACCTGCCGTGTCGTTAAACGCTAGTGGAATAGAAGCGGCAGTACCAGGGACTCCGTCTATTGCAGCGGTGCCACTATAGACTGGCATACCGTTTTTTATTGGCACCAGTGCTGTAGCCGTTTGACCTGTGTTTTCCATGTAGATCGTTACCGGGGTGTTATCACCACTGCTTGGTTTAACCAGACCACGTTCTATGGCAAATGGCCCGACACCCGCAAGAATATTCCCGCAGTTTTGCGCATCGGTCACCGTTGGTTGATCTACCGATACCTGCAGGAACAGATAATCTACGTCAATGCCAGGGCGATCGGATTTTTTTACAACCGCTACTTTGGATGCAAGTGGATCAGCACCTCCCATACCATCTATCTGGCGTTCATCAGGTGAACCCATGATTCGCAATAAAAATGCATCGCGATTCGATGGAAGTTCATCAGCCAGAAAATAACCACCCTTTGATGTGCCACCACGCATCCACATGCAGCGTACAGCATCAGACATACTTCAAGCCTTTATCGGCCAGACGCTGACGCATATCATACATATCGAGGCCAAGCTCGCCATTGGCCAGTCGTTTGCGCTTGGCATCTTCATTGGCAACTCGCTCACGTGCCTTTTCCAAAACGGCTGCTGCCTCACGGCACTTTACAACACAAACGCCATCATCATCTGCAACAATGACGTCACCGGCTTCTATGTTTTGATTAGCACACACAATCGGAATATTTACTGATCCCAAAGTCTCTTTAACCGTGCCCTGTGCACACACAGCTTTGGACCAGACCGGGAACTGCATTTCAGTCAGGTCTTTGATATCGCGAACTCCGGCATCGATAATCAAGCCTCTACACCCACGCGCCTTCGCAGAGGTCGCGATTAAGTCACCGAAGTAACCTGCATCCGACGGCGATGTTGTACCCAGTACCAGGACGTCTCCGGGTTTCAACTGCTCAATTGCCACGTGCAGCATCCAGTTGTCACAGGGTGGTGCGAGTATGGTGATCGCTGAGCCCGCGATTCTCGCATCGGTGTAAATCGGGCGCATGTAACTTGCGAGTAGTCCGACTCGGCCCTGAGCCTCATGCACTGTTGCAACACCGCATTCACCCAGACCATCAATAACCGATTGATCGGCACGTTGTATATTCTGCACGACGACTGCCATTAGAGTTCATCCACACATCGAGGGTACACAGACTGAAAACCTTCGGCATACTGAGCCGGCCTGCCACCCGCCATACCACCTGAGTTACGCCTGAAATGATTACCGCGATTCTGCGCGACGTTAGTATAGTAATCCCAAAGGTGATGTTGCCCTTCCATACATTCGATAGCGGCACGCTTTTTATCCCAGACATCGGTGATATCCAGAAAAGTGTCCGGCTTCCAACCCATTTGCTCGGTCTGATGCGGCTCGAACAAATACAATTGTGGTGCACCCAGCACCTTCTCTTCCGGGTTATGACCCCACGCCTGGGCAATCATTCTGACTTCCATGGCTATCTCGGTGGTATACATGTGATCGGTATTGTAAGGATCATACTTTGAGTGACTGAGCATGAATTCCGGCTGCACAGCTCGAATTAAATCAACCAGTTTGTATTTTGCGTCGCGGTCGAGTTGCAGCGGATAGTCTCCCAGATCAAAAAACTGTATGTTGTGCACATCAAGTGCGCTGGCTGCGTTTTCCGCCTCTTTGCGACGAATCGACTTAACTTCATCCAGTGACTTACCTTCTTTCCATAATCTGGCGCTTTCACCTCGTTCCCCATAGGACAGACAGGCGACGGTGACTTCATAGCCAAGTTTCTGATGCAATGCTATCGCACCACCGCAGCGCCAGACAAAGTCAGCGGCGTGTGCAGAGATCACTAATGCAGTTTTTTTGTTAGACATCTACATCCCCTATATATTTTGGCTTGTGCATCTCTGCATTTTTTTCGGTTGTTACAACCGAATGCTTCAAAGCCTGGTATCAAGTATGAAGTGCAAAAATACACAACTAAACTTTCATTACACCCATTTGATCTTCAAGCTTTTGCATCACCTGCATTGCAGCAAGTCCCTGTGCAAAGCTTGAATTCGGCTCACGGTTATCCTGAATCGCCGCGACAAACTCACGATCAATCAGCTCAATACCATTGTTTGACACAGCCACACCGGAAAGATCGACCGGTTTTTCGTTACCGTCTACCAGATCATCATAGCGGGCGATATAGGTTCCGGTGTCTCCGATGTAGCGGAAGAATGATCCAAACGGGCCATCGTTGTTAAAAGACAAAGACAGTGTACATAATTTACCGCTGGGTGTTTTCAAGCCGATGGTCATATCCATAGCGATACCAAGCTCGGGATGTGCAGGCCCCTGTAAACCAAACACTTCCGAAGGCACTTCTCCTGTTTGATACATAAATAAATCAATCGTATGGCAGGCATGGTGCCATAGCAGGTGATCCGTCCAGCTGCGAGGCTCACCTTTGGCATTGGTGTTGGTGCGTCGGAAAAAATACGTTTGTGCATCCATCTGCTGAATAGAAAACTCACCGGCATCTATGCGTTGTTTGACCCACTGATGTGAAGGATTAAAGCGACGTACGTGACCCACCATGCCAACCAAACCAGCAGCCTTTTGCGCTGCATCCATTTTTTCTGCATCGGCCAGACTGTCAGCCATGGGTATCTCTGCAAATGTATGCTTACCAGATTGCAGGGCTTGTATTGACTGTTCACAATGAAGCTGCGTCGGGGTAGACAGAATCACTGCATCGATATCCTGATCGAGAAACTCTTCATAACTGGCGCATGCAGTTTGAATCTTCCGTTCAGATGCCAGCGCTTCGATTTTGTCTTTGTTCGGACCAAAAACAGCGGTTACTTTTGCATCTTCTATATTAGCCAGTGCATCGAGATGCTTGAGACCAAAGGCGCCGTAAGCACCGGCCACACCAATTTTTATCATGGTTATCGATTCTCCAGAATTAAATGCCCAACCGCCGTGTTGGATGCAGGCACATGATAGAACCTGTGTTTTTCTTCGACATTGTCATTCAGTGCACCACGCATGACGTACCACATAACCAGCTCAATGCCTTCCGAGCCTGCTTCTCTTAAATACTCAATGTGTTCTATCTGTGAACCTTTATCCGGATTATTGACCAGCAGATCCATAAAACGTGCATCCCACTCGGCATTGATTAAACCTGCCCGTTGATGCTGCAGCTGATGACTCATACCACCGGTTCCAAACACGCAGACTTTAAGATCTTCAGGAAATGACTCGATTGCCTTGCGTATGGATTTACCCAGCGCATAGCACCTGGCACCCAGCGGGGCCGGATACTGAACCACATTGACCGCCAGTGGCACTACCGGACAAGGCCACTCTTTGGGCTGTCCGAACATCATGGTCAGTGGCACTGTCAATCCATGATCAACTTCCATCTGGTTAATCACCGTGATATCGAACATATCCAATACCAACGACTGTGCGATATGCGCTGCAAGTGTTTGATGCCCCTTTACCACGGGTACCGGTCGCGGACCCCAGCCTTCATCTGCTGGCTGATACTCGGTGGCGCAACCAATAGCAAACGTCGGGATAACGGTTGCATCGAAAGCGGTGCAGTGATCGTTGTAAACCATAAAAATTACATCAGGCTTTTCTTCTGCTATCCATTGCTTTGAATAGTCAAAACCTTTAAATATAGGGCCGTAGTAGTCGTCATCGGCTATACCGGTATCTGATGCAACGCCGAGTGCCGGCACATGCGAACAGGCAACGCCGGAAGAAATATACGCCATATCAGTTGTCCTCCCATTCGGCTTTATAGCGGTTACCTTCTATGGAACGTCCACCCGACAACATCATCGCCCGGTATTTCTCAGACCCCATACCGGTCATCAGGCCCGCCAGCTCCTGAAAATTGATGCCATGAAAGGCCGCCAGCTTTGATGTGTAGTAGATATTACCACCGAGCTCGAGTAACAAGGTCCACTGCTGGTTTAAAGCCGCAGATCGTTGCTCTTTGGTCATTGGAAACTGATCGATGTAGGTCTCCGGATCAGCTGCGAATTCATCACGATTTTTCTGTAACCGCAGACTGATGCAAAACTGGTTTAAGTGAAAGCCGCGGGCTGACTGCTGACTGTCAAATACAATCGTCCCGGGAATATCATCGTATTCTTTATCCAAACTCATTTGTTCGCTCCACGTTTGTAACCTTAGCCTGGACTATTCATGAAATGGCGAGCATATCGCGCAGAGATTTGGTTTCACA
>CAZKAQ010000168.1:0-7075 GCA_964550655.1 uncultured Granulosicoccaceae bacterium | reverse complement strand
CGGCAGACTCTATATTGATGTCGTCCAGATCGTCAAGCGAGAGATTTCCGGTGATACCGACAGCTGAGCCGCCTTCAGTGTATGAGGCAGGCACTGCTTCGATATTTGACAGTGTCGGTGCATCGTTAACTGCAATGATATTGATATCTCTGCTGACGATATTACTGTCGTCATCACCGTCACTGATTAGAATAGACACAGTTCTTGTCAGATCAGATGGATCATCACCGGTGTTTTCATAGGTGATTGACCGCAGAGCTGCCTGATAGTCTGACAGTGACGCTGATCCTGTGAGAGTCAACGTGCCATTGGCAGCATTGTAGTTACCGTTAATACCGTTCTGGTTGGCAAAATTGAGTATATCACCTGTGACCAGGTTGCCGCTGATGGCAACAATGGAAGACTCAATATTGACGTCGTCCAGGTCATCAAGTGAGAGATTGGCGGTGATGCCAATAGCAGAGCCGCCTTCTGTGAATGAGGCAGGTGCTACTTCGATATTTGCCAGCGTGGGCGCATCGTTGACGGGTGTGATACTAACTGTTGTGATCCCGTTCGCCTGCAGTGCTCCGCCGAGGCCTTGTGATCCGTTGTTGTTTTCATCAAAGGTCCAGGCAAGAGACACGCTGGCAGGCGGTGTGTCGCTGGAGTTGCTGTACTGCAACGACCGCATAACCTGATTGACTTCGTCGTTCGTTACACCTGCGTCAAAAGTCAACTCGATCCGTCCGGCTATTGAACTGGTAAAAGTTCCTTTCTTTACTCCGGAAAGAGAGAAATCGGTTGTACCAAAGCTCAATGGTCCGGCAGCAGTAAAGACATCATCGCTATTGGCACCACCGCTGCGTTCGATTGTCAGTGTTGCTCCACCAAAATCGCCACTGCCGCTGTTAAGCGCTGATAATTCCGCATCAAAGACCTGCACATCCAAATCAAGTATGACGGATGATCCGTTTTCTGTGAAAGTCGGGTTGCCGTCGAGCGTGGTGTTAAAAGTCGGCGCATCGTTAACCGACTCAACGGTGATATTTACATCGCTTGTGACTTCCTGGTTGTCGCTGGAGATTAATGCGATTTCCTGATCGCTAAGCGCTCGTGAGAAAATCTGCACATCATCCAGATTTCCATTGAATCTGAAGTCTTGAGTGTTTCCAAATGCACCAATTAGTGCAACTGCATTTTGTGGTGAAGGTAATAACAAGGGTTCTGAAGATAGCGTAACGTGAACTCGCTGTCCGTCTACATATAGTGCCTGCAGGCCGTTACTTGTATCAATTGTGTAAGCTACATGATGCGTATTGCCGTCAGCGAGGTTTATGCCTAGCGGGGTTAAATCTACCCGGGTATTCTGCGGAATGTTGGTGGTAGATGCACTGTAAGCTCCTTTCAACTCGTTTTGTTGCGAATCATATTGAAATCTAATCACGTCATTGAGAGATATGATTTCCATAGGTCCCGGACTTGCAGCGGTGTTAACCTCAATCTGACTGGCGAAGGTTACTGAATCTGTTATTCCAAAATCAGTACCCGGAACAGTTATATACCCGTCGCCATTCAGCGTCAGTTGTTCGTTACTGATGTTTGCGTTGGCTGAAGGATTACCATTGTTATTAGTGCCAAAGTTATCGTCAGTGGCGTCATTATTTTCAAATGAGAAATGTAACTCACGGTCTACATTTATTGATGGCGTCAGGGTTAGTATATCGTTACCGTGGTAGTTCGGGTCTGGCGTATACTGCAAACCATCCAGTGCTGCGTTTATATCGCTGCGTAGTCCCTCTATGAGAATTGAAGAGGTATTATCGTTGCCTGAGATGATATTAAGGTTTGTCGTGCTTGAAAGAGAAAGCGTACCGTTGTTGGCCTCAAGCAAGACCTGCAATGTTGTATCACTGCCGGTGTTAAGATCAATCGAAATATTATCTGATCCGACAAAAATGTGGTTATCATCTTCCTCCAGTGTTATCTGAGGAGGTGAAGTTATAGTGAGTGCAGGCATAGGCGGGAAGGTCATTCCCGATATGTTTATGTTGAAAACGTGGTTTAGTGATGCGTTGGTGGCGTCATTGTCAAGGTCATCTACATCGAACATAAATGAGTCTTGTCCGGAAAAATCACTGGTGAAGGAGATATTTCCGGCGTTTATATCTGCCTGAGTAAAGGTGTCACCCGCTGTGAGGATAACGCCGTTGTTTTGCAGGCTACCAATCAAAGGTGTGGTTCTGACGAGATACTCTATATTTTCTGCCGGGGTATCCGGGTCGACTGCATTGAGTGTGGGGAAAAATATCAGACGAGTATCTCCCGGATTAAGATTCAACTCGTTGTTCGCTACAAGCGACGGACCAGTAGTAACGTCTGGTTGCCGAAACTCGAACGCGCCAATATCTGGTGCATTACCTCGATTAGCGCCTGTTATATCTACTATATTTGTGCCTGTGCCGTTACCTATAGCCAGACTGCCAGGCAACAGTGCATACGTCAGAACTGAGGGTTCAATGCTGCCGAGATCTTGCAGAATAGTGTCAAGGCCTGCAGTTAGGGGGCCGAGTGCCAGTATATCAGAGAACGTCACGGAGCTAGAAGGCAAAACAAACGCCAGATCATCATACAGATTGTTGCCAAGGGATATGATGTCCGAGTCAAGCAATGCAATATTACCGTTAATATCTAAATTACGTGATAATAGAGAGCTCTGAATAGTTACCGTTGCATCGTTTGCGTCAATTACATTCCTGTTGGTAGTACCGGTTACTTCATTGTCTGCGATGGTTGAGCGTATGATTTCGATCAATGCATTCGTGTTGCCATTGTCATTATCTGCTCTGGCTGCAGAACCGTCGAAAAATGCTGTATTGCCGGATATTGTGCTGTCACTGATTGTGGTCGTACCTTCCGAGTTAACGCCGCCTCCGCGTTGAGCGTCATTCATCCGAATCAGACTCCGATCAATTGTAGTCGTCCCCTGCGTGCTGGTATTAATAGCGCCACCTGCATTAACAGCTCTATTACTTGTAAAACTACTATCGGATATCGCGGCTGTTCCAGTTCCAGCGACGAATATGCCGCCACCGTTGAACGCTAGATTGTTACGTACTTCTGATTGAGTGAGGTTGAGTGTGCCTTCGATAAAAGCAGCACCTCCCCGCTGCTCATCAACCGTCGGGGGACCACCCGTCCCTACAACCGGAGTTACGGTCTGGTTATTTATGAAGTCAGTTGTTATTGCGTTGAACTCGCCACCGGAACTCAGATACAAACCACCGCCTTGGTTGCGGACGAGATTATTTGAGATTGTGACTTCGCTGGAGTTAACCAGTCCGGCATTGACATAGATACCGCCACCTTGCTGGCCGGCGCGATTAGCCATGATCTCTACATCGTTAAGGTTAAGTTGAGCATTTCCGGCGTTGAGGTAGACACCACCACCTTGTCCTTGAAATGTACCTTGTTCCGGTGCGTCGTTACGTGAGATTTCGCCGCCGTCAAAGTTAACCTGTCCGCTATTGATATAGATACCACCGCCTTGCAGTTCAACGTTATTATCTGTGATATCTACATTGTTAAGGTTAGCTGTTCCGGTATTGACATAGAGACCACCACCTTGCAGGTCAGCGCTATTTTGCGAGATTACTACATTGTTGTTAAAGTGAGCTGTTCCGGTGTTGATGTAGACACCACCACCTTGACCCTGAGCCTGAACTCCAGCTGGAACTTGATTTCCTTCGAATTGGAAGGCGGAATTATTTGAGATTTCTCCGCCGTCGAAGTTAACCGTTCCGGTATTGATGTAGATACCACCGCCAAATGAATTGGCGTTATTTTCCGAGATCTCTACATTGTTAAGGTCAACAGTTCCGGATTCGACAAAAAGACCTCCACCACTCTGGTCTGCCTGATTATTGTGAATACCTATAGACTCAAGCGTTAGCTCTGTATTTTGCGTAAATATTGCACCGCCAATTATAGCATCACCATTCTCGAACGACAGATTAGACAAGGTAACCTGACCGGCATCGAATATCGTTACTAAACGATCGGGATTGGTGGGATTGAGGTCACCTGCGATAGTCGTTGAGTTGATGCCCGTTCCCAGAATTTCCACACTATTAGCTATGTTTAAAGTACCGGAATCGAGTGTAAAGGTACCAGAGCCTAAAGTGATTGTATCGAGGTCGCTATCGGTGTTGGCTGCCAACAGTGCCTCTCGCAGAGAAATCCCATCCCCGCCGTCATCATTGATCAAGTTGGTTACGGAACTTGTGTCTCCATTGACAACATCAGCGGTAACAGTAACTGTTATTGATTGCAGATGTGATTCCCAGTTGTTCAGAATTTTTGCCATTCTTGATTCGTCGGTGTCTATTTTTCCGACAGAGAATTCCAGCCGCCAGTCGGCGTTAAGTGATTCGTGTCCGGTAAGGTTGTCGCTGGCACCGACGTCTGCGTTTGTGGCATTGGCAATGGCTGCAACCAGCTGTTGACCTTCTGCAGTCTCTGCCAGATTACAGCCGTAGAATAAGATGTCACCTTCTTCTGCCAGCGCGGCACCCCATTGTTCGAAACTGTCTGAATGACTTGCCAGTGTTTCATTGCTGACAATTGACGAGCCTAAATTGAAAAGTCCATCAGAGCCGTGGGTAATAAAATGTAATGCATCAAGTTGCTGGTGGTTGGCCAGCATCTGATCTACGTCGTCAATCGACTGTGAGCTATCTAATGTGTAAATCACATAGTTCACTTCATCGTCACTGCTCTCGGTAAGTGAGTCGACAATTTGCTGGTAGTCGTCGACCGAGGTGTTAACGAATATAACTTCTGTGCGTGTTTGATTGTTGCTGCTTAAAAATTCGTCCGTCAGTAGTTCGTCATCGATGGCAGACAAACCCGTTGGCTCTGTTGCCAGGGCGTTGTCGAGTGAAATCTGCGAGTCCTGCGTACTGTCTTCCGGCAATACCAGATCGCTGCTGAGACCAAACGGATCTGCAGAGTAGAGAACGCGTGGTGATAGTTGTTCGACTATCGGTGCGCCTTTGCGGTTTCCCTTTTTATTACAGCTTTTCTTTTTCAACACATTAGCTTTTGTTGGGTTAGCGGATTTCTGCCGTAAATGCGCGGCTGCATCTGCGTTTCCATATCAATACGCACACGGCATAAATGATTGGATCCTTAATGACCTATCGGCCCCTGCTGATAAAAGTTCTTGTCAAACCCGCGCTATCGTGTGATGTATATCGCAATTTTCTAACGCACCTTCAGGCGCATTCGCAGTAGTGGAGGTTCCACCGTGCAGACTCCCGGGCCGCCTTTGCGCAGCGAGATGCGATTGTATGGTTGTGGAGGCCCGAAATAGCTGGATGAGCATTTTCCCGGGCTGATTTATACGGTATGGTTGCGACATTGCGGATTTGCTGCCGTAATTGCTGCCTGCAATGTCGATTACGCGACTCTCTTTTAATGTTAACTGCCGCACAATTGACAAGGTCTGATTAGCAGCAGATCCCCCAGATTTTATTTACCTTGAGAAAACGAAAATGGCTGATAAGTTTTTTAGCGAAGATGTAAGTACTCGTGATCCTCAGTTGGCAGCAGCGATTGCCGACGAGCTAAAACGGCAGCAACATGAAATTGAGCTAATTGCATCTGAAAACATCGTCTCAAATGCGGTTATGCAGGCGCAGGGCTCGGTAATGACTAATAAGTACGCCGAGGGCTACCCGGGGCGTCGGTATTATGGCGGTTGCGAACATGTTGATGTGGCTGAAGACCTGGCGCGTGAACGTGCAAAAAAACTTTTTAACTGCGAGTTTGTAAATGTGCAGCCGCATTCCGGTGCACAGGCCAATCAGGCGGTGTTTCAGGTGTTACTTGAGCCGGGTGATACTTTTATGGGGCTTGATCTGGCAGCGGGCGGTCATTTAACGCATGGTTCACCGGTGAATCAGTCGGGCAAGTGGTTCAATGCTGTGTCTTATGCAGTAGACAAAGAATCTCACCAGATTGATTTTAACGAGGTCGAGACGCTTGCCAAAGAACACAAACCAAAAGTGATCATTGCCGGTGGTTCTGCTTACCCGCGTATTATCGACTTTAAAAAATTCCGTGAGATTGCAGATTCTGTTGGTGCCAAACTGATGGTTGATATGGCGCACTTTGCCGGACTGGTAGCAGGTGGTGTACATCCGAATCCTCTTGAATATGCAGATGTGGTTACTACTACAACCCATAAAACATTACGTGGTCCGCGAGGTGGGATGATTCTGTCCAATGATGTTGAGTTGGGTAAAAAGATTAACTCTTCGGTATTTCCGGGTTTGCAGGGCGGGCCGTTGATGCATGTGATTGCGGCCAAAGCGGTGGCCTTCGGTGAAGCGCTACGACCGGAATTCAAGCAATATGCACAATCAATTCTCGATAATGCCAATGCACTCGCAGAGGCAATCAATGCGGGTGGTTTGAGTCTGGTGTCAGGCGGTACGGACACTCATGTGCTTCTGGTTGATCTGACTGCAAAGCAACTCACCGGTAAAGCTGCCGAAGCATCGATGGGCAGAGCCGGTATAACCTGCAACAAGAACGGTATTCCATTTGATCCACAGTCACCGTTTGTTACTTCAGGAGTTCGCCTTGGGACACCCGCAGCAACATCGCGGGGTTTTGGTACCGCCGAGTTCACTCAAGTGGGTGAGATGATCATTGAAGTGCTCAACGGACTCGAGAAGAACGGCGAAGACGGCAATGGTGATGTCGAGCAGGCTGTAAAGGCGCGGGTACTTGAACTGACCGGAAAGTTTCCGATCTACTCCTGATGCAGAGAGTGCAGTAGCTATTGTTCAAACGGAACTGGCTGTCTGGTCGGGTAAGGGTAGCGACTGTCTCAGCAGCGTTTGTGTTGCTGAGGTTTGCGGGTTACCACTGGCTGGACTGACAGTCAGTTGTGAAGCAGATGCTCAGGCGGGCTGGCTGGATCTGTCTTTGCTGACGCGCTGGTTTTCCGATGTTGTTATGCAATGGAGTATTTAGCCTGCATTATTCATGAGGCGACCTGCGAATTTGGCTTTATGTCTTTATTTAT
>CAZKAQ010000167.1:0-7081 GCA_964550655.1 uncultured Granulosicoccaceae bacterium | reverse complement strand
GACGGTGACGCAGCTCCCAGCCTGGCCGGTTCTTTCCAGATAACGTTCACCAACCTGACATCTAACCATTTAATGACACAACCGGTAGTAGCGCTGCACGACCCGAGTGTTCATCTGTTTCAGGTGGGTGAAATCTCAAGCGACCCGGTTCGGGATATCGCAGAAACGGGTGACAACAGCGAACTGGTAGCGTTTGCCGGAGCCAACGGGGATGTAGTTAGCGACGCCGGCGTAGCAGGCGAAGGAAATATCTTTCCTGGTGGTCAGGTCTCTATCAATCTGACTACAGATCTTGACGGACAAGTCCTGAGTTCAGTCAACATGGTGATTTGTACCAACGACGCCATGGTCGGGGTAGATTCAATGGCCCTGCCAAATGACAACGAGCCGGTTGTTGTAACGGCCATAGCCTATGATGCAGGAACCAGAGAAAATGTCGCTGATGCAGAATCATTTTTCCCTCCACCATGCAGAGTTGGCGAAGTTGCAGCGCCTGCCGAGACAGACCCGAGATCGCCTATCGCGCTACACCCGGGCCAAACGGTTCCTAACGCCGGTGGCACAGGACCACTCGGCAACGCCGACTGGAATCTTACGTCAGGTGAGGACGTACTAATGATCGAAATCGTCCGTAACTAGGACCATCGATCTACTGTAGGTAAATTCTGGTCAGCGTTCTGCTGACCAGATTTTAGCAAGCAGAAAACCTCTACTGCTTTTTCCATATTCTCTGCCACCATTTCTGCTCTGGCAATTCGACCATACCGCTTAAATCTGCTATCTCCTGTCTGTCCCAACCGGTCAGGCTGGCGAGATGATTGCCGGCCGCAACATTCCTGTCATCCACCATTTTAAAATAGTCATCCGCCGCCGCACAATTTGTCTCACCCATCCATGCATGGCGCATAACATAGCGTCCCTGATAGTTAGACCGATCACCTGTTTCAATAAACTTCAGATCATCGGGAAAAGTCTCGCCGTCGTAACGCAGGTGCAATCGTGTAACAAATACATCCTGCGGTTGCTGCGCCATGCGAATATTGTTCTTCCTGACACTGGTATCTTCCAGCCAGTAGACACCCAGACTTCTTAGCTGAGTTGCGGTTAACGGATCTGCAGCACAAGGATCACACCACGCCATGTCCCAGGCGTACTCAAGAAATACCGCTTTGCCGTTTTCCTTTTCCGTCTGGCGGGTAAACATATCGCGGTAGAAATCATCAAAGCGCCCCTTAACAAACCCCGGGATCTCGACGTTGGACGGCATGCGCACAGTTCTGTAGTTTGACGTTTCCACCCTGCCACTTCTGGTCAGTGCGTAGACAAATAACTCCTGCTGCCCGTCGGCATTCAATGTACCCAGCCTGATTGGCAGCATGAACTTCGGGCTTTCAAAAGCAACCTGCAGTGGTCTGAGATTAGCGTAACCACTCTGCTGCTGTGCCTGTATATTTACCTTCGCCACAAAAAAACGCATACCTTGCCTGATATAGCTTCCAACCACTTCCTCAGCGCCTTGCGGTAACTGGTAGTCATTGTCATTTAACCATTCGATAAGGCCACCGCTTTCTTCTGCTGACAAAATCAGAATATCGTATTCGCCAACGGTATATTTGGCTTCGATAGTTACACCTGATTCTTCTGCCACAGAAGCTGCTTTACGTTGCACGCTGTCAGCCATCATGGTGGACGCAAGCTCAGCCACGTATCTGTGTTTGCGACAAGGATTCTCATCAAAGTACTCTACCAAACGAGGTGCGGTGTAAGCATCAAGGTGATCTATCAATCCCTGCGTTGCAACATTTATTTGACCACGCTCTATGAAGGTTGGTACTGGCACTACCATCGCAAAATCGGCAACATCCCCCTGAAAATCATTAGCCATGGTAATGACCGTTCTGTCTTTATCACGAACCATCACCACCTGCGATGCGCTGTTAAAAAGATCAGTATCTGCTTTGGCAACATAAAAACCACAGAATGCCTGCGCACTATTACTTACGCTGACGAGTGCTAAAAAGCACGCCGTTTTGACCGGGATCGCCAACAGGATTTTCAAGTGGCGTATAAGCTTCATTACCGCGAACGGATTTTTTAACATTAGAAAGGTTCCTCGTGAAAAGATTAAAAACAGGTACCAGCGGCGCTAATGCGACGAGCGCATAGATTGCTGCTGTTGCGAGATAAAAATTAAACTGAAGCGTCGCACTAACCGCAGCGACAGTGACACCGAAACACAGCCGTGCGGTGCGATGTACCGGTGTGGTTTTCGGATCGGTGATCATAAAAAACGCAAATAAAATCAAAGCGCCGTTTTGCAGTTGATGTATTGCAATTGCTGCAGGATCACCAAGATACAAGCCACGACAAAACACCAGAGCTGCATAGCTACATAAAAAAGCCAGCGCGACATCCAGACGATGTGCGCGTGTCACCACCAAAAGACCAATAGCCAGTAAAACAAACGCAAAAAATCCTAATGCACCCCACTGCCCCGGAGAGATATAGGCATGCGAAGACAACATGGTAACCAGAACCAACGCGAGTGCAGAAGGGTTAAACAGGTGAGAACCATCAAAACGCAGAAAACGTTTACTGGCTATAGCAATAAAGGAAGCCAGCGCTGCGAGTGCTACTACATCAGTACGCAGCAGCAATATCAACGACATTGCAGAGATCAGAGCGCTTTTTTCCTGCCCGCGTGAGAACAGACAGATTTGCGTAATCAGAGCAACTACAACTATTGCCGTTGCAACCAGCCAGTTAATCTGAAAATCAAGATAAATAGTACCAACCAGTACAAATGTACTGAGTGCCGCTATCTGATAATTACGCGGATCCATAACCGCTCTCCCGGTGTTAAGGTTCGAACGGTAGTCGCATAAGTTCGAATAACTTACGCGACCACCTGTTGCCTTAATCGCAGCAGATCGGAAAAGGGGGTTACAGCAGTTTGATTATTTTATTACGAGGATTGCAGCCACAGTGGCGGAAGGACGGTCGGTACTGCAGACCACATACTTACACACCACTGATGAGTATTTGTTTTGTGACTGGTTACACAATCATGTTTTGAGCTTCTCGGCGTAATAGTCAACCATTTGCGAGACCATTTCATCGCCTTTACCGTTTTCACTGGCATCACTCAACGCACCCAGTGTAGAGACCGACATGACACTCTCAACACCCGCCTGCTCTGCCATGCGGGCGTAGTAACCGACATCTTTGGCTGCATTTTTTATTGCGAAAGCCAATTGCGCAGGGTCACCATCCACTGCATAGCCTTTGACTAAATCCATCATGCCACTGTGTAATGGTCCTGCGGACATCACATCGTAGACAGATTGTCTGTCGACACCCTGAACATCTGCCATTGCGAATGCCTCTGCCATGGCATTGGCGACAGTCATACCAAAAAAGTTGTTTATCAGCTTAACGGTATGACCCGCACCTTGTGCACCTAGATGAAACACGTTTTCACCCAGGTCGTTCAGTACAGGAAGCACTTTTTTGTAGGTGGCTTCATCTCCTGCACACATAATATTCAATAAACCGTCTTTAGCATGAGCCGGCGTTCTGCCAAGCGGCGCATCAAGGTAACGACCACCCGCGGCCTCTACTTCCAAAGCAAGCGCTTTGGTTGAAGCAGGCAACGACGTGCCGAAATCAATAACTATAGAACCGGCACTCAAGCCGGCAATAACACCATCTTCACCACGCATACGGCTTTCAACCTGATCGGAAGTGCCTACACACAGCATGACTATTTCACAGGCAGCGGCAAGTGCCGCTGCACTACTTGCTTCGGTAGCACCTCGATCAACAAGTGCTGTAATGTTTTCTCTGTTGCGGTTACCGAGGATTTGCAATTCATGCCCGGTGTCAATTAATCGGTGAGCCATTGCCGCGCCCATTAATCCGACGCCGATAAATCCGATTTTGCTCATTAATTATCTCTTAGGTAATTGCCAGTTCTTTACTAGCCAGTTCTTGGTTAACTAGTTCCCGAAGTTGTTTACTCCGGTGATTAATTGATCTTTTTACAACCGTTATTCAACAGAAGGCTGCCACTACGTGATTATTTGTAGCATAATACGTCGCCGCCTGACAGGCCATAACCGCACAAGAGAATACAAGATGACCGATTACGACGCTTTGCAGAAACAGTATCAGGCTTACAAGGCGCGCAACCTTTCTCTTAATATGGAGCGCGGTCAGCCGGCTGATGCCAACTTTGATCTGAGTCTGCCGATTCTGAGCGCCGTCGATGAAACCAATTATATCACCGACAGTGGTATAGATATTCGTAATTATCCCGGTGGCGTACTCGGTTTGCCTGAGGCGCGTGAGCTCTTTTGCGAGCAACTGAACGTCGGCGCAGATGAAATAATTATCGGCAACAATTCAAGCCTCGAAATGATGGGCGGATTTTTAACCCGCGCGCTCCTGCGTGGCGTCAATGGCAGCAACAAGGGGTGGTTTAACAATTCCCCTAAATTAATCGTCACCGAACCGGGTTACGACAGACACTTTTCACTTGCACGTGAACTAGGCTTTAAACTAGTCACGGTTAAAATGACCGGCAACGGTCCTGATATGGACGAAGTAGAAAAGCTTGTCGCCAAAGATGCCAGTATTAAAGGTATTTATTTTGTACCCACCTACAGCAACCCCACCGGTGACACAATCTCGCAGGCTTTTGCCGAGAGACTGATTAACGTCAAGGCAGCAGCTGACGATTTCACCATTTTTGCTGACGACGCCTACTCGGTTCATCACCTGCAGGACAACCCGATAGCTGCACCAAACCTGCTGCAAATTGCAAAAGATGCCGGCAAACCAAACCGCGTTATTCTCTTTGGCTCAACCTCCAAAGTAACATTTGCCAGTGGCGGCCTCGGACTGGCTGGCATGAGTACGGATAACATTGCCTATTGGTCAAAGGCAATAAGTGCTCAAACCATCGGGCCAAACAAGGCAGAGCAATGGCGACATGTGTTGTTTCTGCGCCAGTACCCGGGTGGTCTCAAGGGGCTCATGCAGGATCACACAAAAATACTAAAACCAAAGTTCGACATAGTGCAGGAAGTTTTAAACCGCGAACTTGGCAACCACAACCTTGCCACCTGGACCGACCCGCACGGTGGTTACTTTGTCAGTCTGGATACCATAAAACCTGTTGCAAGCCGGGTAGTAGAGCTGGCTAAAGAAGCCGGATTGTCACTGACTCCAACCGGAGCTACATTTGCAGATGGTACCGATCCGGAAAATCGCAATATCCGCCTCGCACCAACCCGACCACCATTGGAAGAAGTAGAACTCGCCATGGAGATTGTCGCGTGTTGTATAAAGCTCGCTACTGCAGAAGCAGATAAGACTTAGGTTTTCTTGCGGCCGGGTAGACTTTCATGTGTCAAAACCAGCCTCAGAATTATTGAGGTAACGCTGGTAGGAATCAACGTCATCCACATCTTCCAGCGTACTTAACGTGGCTACCCGACAGTCGACAGGCAGTGTCGCCAGCGTATCGGCTAACGTATGATCCGTTGACCATGCAACATTTTTCATGAACGCGTTGTCAGCAGACGAATCTGCAATGAAGTCCGCACTGCAACCCACCAGCCAGAAGCCACCATCGCTGGCAGGTCCAAAAACAACATCGTGATCCAGTAGTGCCTCAAAAGCGCGCTTAATGTGAGCCGGTCTGATGGCTGGAATGTCACTGCCTATAATTACACGTGGACTGCCGAGAAAATGATCCAGCACCTTTGCCATGCGATGTCCCAGATCACCCTCCGGCTGAACTAAAGTATGGTGGTTCTTAAAGAATGCATGGTTTGTCGCGCTGGCGGTAGCGGTTGAAACGGTCAGATCCCAGCGCTTGTCATGCATGTTTTTTAGCAATGCTGTCAGCGTAGCGGTATAAAAATCCAGTGCTTCCTGTTTGCCAATATCCGCCGCAAGCCGGGTTTTGACAGATCCGTATTCCGGAGCGCGAGCGAAGATAATCAGTTGTTGCTGGTTGTGCATGCAGGCAAAAACGGTTCACAAAAATGTTGATCGGGTAAATCAGGCCGAAATCTAGCCCGGTTTATTCATGAAGCGGCGAGCATAGCGCGCAGAGATTTGATTTCACAGTGGATTTTCTTCTCGCGTCCCTTATTTTTAAAAACTTGGCTTATTGATATTTGCAAGAGAAAAAATTCGCTCGGGGCGCGTAGCTGTGGAAACAAAGGTCAAGCGGGATGCCGTCGATTTCATGAATAAACCAGGCTGGCAAACTGTTGTTAATACAAATGATTGCAGCATGGGCATAACACTGTTCATCCTGCATTCAGAAGCCCGGCTGGCAGCAATTTCTCAAATGTTTATCACAAATCACTCCTGTCTGAACTTCCGCATTCATAGACAGTCTACTATGCCGATACACCCAGCAACACTGTGAATAACTCAACACACTCTTCTGGTGACAAGGATATGAAAAAACAACTCGCGATTCTCATCCCGGCCCTGGGCCTGTTTTTTGCCGCTTCCGTCTCGGCTTCCGGTGGTGGTGGTGGATATAGCACTGGCGGCAAGCAGGTTGACCGACAGTACGAACTCGGAAAGTCTTACTACAAGTCTCGCCAGGCAGATGGCAGTCGGCTGGCATATTGCGTAAAGACCGAAAACGATCTGAAAAAGCTTTCCAGACGATCAGTCAAACCATTTAAATTCGGTTCTGCTGCAAAATTTGCGAACTCGCTGCACAACTGCGATAACCCGGAGCAAAAAATTGCTGACCTGGTGGGCAACGAGCAAGGTCGAGCGATCCTGCACTACCTGAACAAGCGCTACAAGCTGCAACTTCAAAGCTAAACTATTAGCTAGAGCAGGACTGGTAACAAGTAAGGCCGGCGCAACGCTGGCCTTACTTTTTTTTGCCTGACACTTAATCAACCTATGCGATCAAAGTATATACTCTGCAGTGAGTTTCAGAGCGCGCTCAACGCGCAGCGAAAAAAGCAATCACGTTAACCACTACCGTTAAAACCAATGATGCTATCAGCATTGCTTTCCACGGAAAAAACACACTAACCCT
>CAZKAQ010000166.1:0-7086 GCA_964550655.1 uncultured Granulosicoccaceae bacterium | reverse complement strand
GAATCACAGAATCACAACAACAGGGGCTTAACCTCCATATACGCCATATATATATATGATTTAACATAATATATATTATGCGTATGTTATTGGGTATATGGGATATGCTCCGTGCTAGCATTCCCTTGAGCCAATTCGCCAGATACACAGCAAATTGAACAAGCCCGTAACGAAAAAAGCAGCGTACGAAGATCTGCTCGCTGTACCCGAGAATCTGGTAGCGGAAATTCTATCGGGTGAACTCCACACACATCCACGCCCCGGTCCCAGGCATTCATTAGCTTCCACAATCATCACTACTGTTATTGCGGGTCATTTTGATCGAACATCAAACGATGGTCCAGGTGGTTGGTGGATTCTCGATAAACCGGAATGTCATCTTAATTCAGACGTCGTTGTACCAGACATTGCAGGCTGGCGTCAGACAACCATGCCAGAGCTTCCGGAAACCGCTCATATCGGAATCTGTCCTGACTGGGTTTGTGAGGTACTTTCTCCATCTACGGCTCAAACAGACAGAGTTATCAAGCGAGAGATTTATGCTTCTCATGGAGTACATGATTATTGGCTGGTAGATCCTCTTGAACGAATGCTGGAAGCTTTTACCTTGTTAAATGGTGACTGTGGCTATTCGTGACAACGACAAGGCAGTTGTACCACCTTTTGAGCAAATGCCATTCGATCTTGGGCGATTATGGGCGTAGGAGTACACTTACTGTGCCAGCGGTTTTCGGCAGGTCTGGTTGCGGAAGATTATCAACGGCCCACACCTGACGTACTGCAACTCTTATATCGATCCGGTTAACGAATTATGTACGGTACGTTAGATAATGGCTTTCTCAATGATTGGAGTATTGTTAATAATCCGTTCGAAGTTAAACGGAGACATATCAAGACTTCTGTATTCACCATAGGTCAGGTACTCCGCTGTACCACGCCCCATAGCGGGTGATTGCTGCAGCCCGTGACCGGAGAATCCATTTAGAAATATAAAATTCTCAACTTCAGTGTGTGGACCCATAACAGCATTGTGGTCAAAAGTATTCATTGCATAGTGCCCAGCCCATTCATTGGTGAGTTTTATTGACTCAAACTGAGGTATGCGAGTTGCCACTACCGGCCATACATGGTTTTCCCACAGTGACTGATCCATGGCAAAGTCATCGAAAGCGACCGCAGGATCGATATCTGCGTGACCACCCGCCTGATAGGTGCCGCCACCATTCTCACGACAGTGCACGCCGGATGGATCAATTGTTAAGGGTAAGTCTCTATCGAGTGGATGCTCGGCTTTGAAGATCCAGGAAAAACGTTTGCGCGGCTCAACTGGTAGTTCTATACCTGCCATCTTTGCAGTAACTGCGGCTCTTGGGCCGGATGCATTTAGCAGTTGGCCACAGGAAATCACTTCACCGGACTTTAAGGTCACACTTTCTACCCGCATGCCATTGGCATTTTTAGTGATACCGACCACCTCATTCGATACATACTCAATACCACGCTCACGCGCCTGACGTCGCCACCATTCAAATACAGTGGCGCCATCCCAGTAACCTTCATCAACCAGGTTAATAGAACCCAGTACAATGTCATCGACGTTATAAAACGGATAGTTCTTTTTAATTTCATCCGCTGTCATCAGCTGCGTTGCAGCACCTGCATCAAGCTGGACTTTTTGATTCTCTCTGAGCACATTGGCAAAATCTTCATTGTCTGCCAGGTACATGTAACCGAAAGATCGAATTGACAGTTCGGGCACTCGATCATCATTACCCATACGAGTACGAATGTTCTTAACAAACTCTGCTGCAAACTGTGATATGCGAACATTTAGTTCTGCGCTGAATTGCTGTCGCATACAGGAGTTAGTATGGGCCGTAGAGCAAAATTCATAATTCGGATCTTTCTCTACTACCAGCACTGATCCATTGAAGTCTTTATTTTCGGTTAAAAACCACGCCGTTGAAGACCCCATAATGGCACCCCCGACAATCACAATATCGTAGGACGATTGTTCGGGTGCGGACTGCATGCTGCCAAGTGCCATTAGCCTTCTCCACGCTTTGATTGTTTGATGATTTCTGTCACTTCAGATGCCGGTAAGTTGTAGTGTTCTGCAGCATGTTCAGGACTAATGTAACCGAGTGCTATATCGCGTTTGACCAGTTCTGCATCACGATCGGAGGGATTGCCATAGCCTCCACCACCGGGAAATGCCATCTCTACTCTAACACCGTGCGGCACAAACTGCTTACCCTTGCCTTGCATGGCTTCGCCATCACTGCGCGCTATGGTGGTGGTGCCACCGGCTTGCCCGCCATGTCTGCCCAGGGCCGGATGATCAACCCGGTCAAACATGGCAGAGATATCAAACTCGTGGCCTTCGCGCGCGCCGACATCCATGTATTGACCGAGGCCACCTCTGTACTGCCCTGCACCACCGGAGTCGGGTCGTAGTTCTTTGCGCCATATAATCACCGGACCCACTTGCTCGGTTGCTTCAACCGGCATGGTCATTACACCGGATGGAAAAGCTGTGGCACTCATACCATCCAGAGATGGTCGTGCACCGGAACCACCGGAGTTAAACGTCAGCACTTCACGACGAACGGCATTTTCAGGCGCTGGCTCGTCAGTGCGTGGCCGTAAAGAGACCTGAAAGTTACATAAACAACCGGCGCCTTCAGCCGGGGCAATGCCCGGTAACAGTTTATCCAGCGCGTTATAGACAGTATCAGGCACCATGTGACCAATCACATGACGCAAGGCCACTGGCGCTGGAGGCAATGCATTAACAATGGAGTTTTCAGGCGCTACAATCTTAAACGGTTCAAGTGATGCGGCGTTATTTGGAATGTCTGGCGCTATAGCGCACTTTAACGCATAGCAGGCATAAGCTTTGGTATAGACAAGCGGTACGTTAATGCCTTTCTTGTCCATACCACTGGTGCCTTCCCAGTCACTGATGATGGCGTCTTTTTCAATCGTCAGTTTAACTTTTAAATCGACCGGGCTGGAGTATCCATCTATTCGCATCTCACCTTCGGCTGAGCCTTTTTTCAAGGCGTTAATTCTTTCAAGCGTTGCGTTTCTAGAGCTGGTAAGAATAAATTCCGAGATACTGCCAAGGTCTGCCAGTCCAAACTCTTTAAGCATTTCAATCAGACGGCGCTGACCGATTTCGTTACAGGTGGCCAGTGCATAGATATCACCAACCAGTTGATCCGGCTCTCTCACATTGCCACGAATAATCTTTACCAGCGTGGGATCAACCGTGCCTTCATCGGCAAATTTCATGATCGGTAAATATAAACCTTCCTCATGAATATCGTTGGCATCGGCGCCAAAACCACGACCGCCAATATCGGTAACATGCGCGGTGCAGGCAAAAAAGCCAATTAACTTACTGTTGTGAAAAGACGGCGTGACCACCGTGATGTCGTGCTTGTGGCCTGTGCCTTCCCACGGATCGTTGGTGATATACACATCACCTTCGAGTATGTTGTCGGGACCGATTCGTCGAATAAAATGACCGACTGCATCGGCCATGGCGTTAACGTGTCCGGGGGTACCGGTTACCGCCTGAGCCAGCATTTTGCCGCTGTCGTTATACACGCCTGCAGAGAGATCACCGGCCTCACGAACCGAAGTCGAAAAAGCGGTACGTACCAGCGCCTGTGCCTGTTCTTCAACCACCGAGATTAAACGGTTCCACATCACCTGATGGGCGATTTGTCCGGCTTCCATCGATGTTACCGCTTTGGCCATACCGGTCTTTTCACGCACATCGAGTGTACCGTCTTCGTAGTTAGTTACTTCACGGTTATCGTGAACAACAATGGCAGTTTCACTTTCAGTGACAATGCACGGACCGCTGAGCGTGTCACCGGAGTTCAGTTTGTCGCGATCAATCAGTTTAGCGGCAACACTTTTACCTAAACCCGGATCAAACAGATCGCGGGAATCGTTGCCGCTTACTTCATTGAGAGAACCCGGTGATTTAATAGACTGCGCTCGGGGCACCTGAGTGTATGCATTGACCGACCACACGGTGACCTCAACCTCCATACCTTCCACAGTGCGTCCAAACAGGTTTTCATATTCTTTTTGGAACAGCGAGAGGTAAGTCTCTGCATCGGGATTAGCCGCCTGCTTTACTGTCAGATCGACCGGTATTTCCCAGCCCTGACCTGAATATCGCATATAGACTTTATGATCCGTGAGTATTTTAGCATCGGCATCGCACTGACGGACAAAGCGGGTAGCTTCCTGTTCCATTTCATTGAAGAGCTTTTTAACGACTGAGCCATCAAACTCGGACAGACGCATATAAACTGAGCGGTTTTCTTCAAAGCTAAATGGTGCACGTAAAAAACCAATCGCAGAACCAACCCCCGCACCAGTCGGCACAAGACATCGGCTGACACCGAGCTTGTCACACAGTCTTGCAGCATGCAGGGGTGCAGCACCACCAAAGGCGATCATGGTGTATTCACTTAAATCTTCACCGTTCTCGACTGCGTGTACCCTTGCCGCATTAGCCATGTTTTCATCAACCACTTCAGCAAGCCCCCAGGCAGCTTCGGTTTCATCCATATTGAGCTTTGAACCGAGCTCGGCTTTGAGTGCGGCTTTTGAGTTTTCCGGATGCAGTTTAATCGAGCCACCGGCAAAGTTGTCGGGATCGAGCTTGCCCAACATCAGATCAGCATCGGTTACTGCAGGCCTTTTACCGTCACGACCATAGCAGGCAGGGCCGGGTTCGGAGCCTGCACTTTCAGGTCCGACACGAATCTGGTTTAAAGAATCGACATGCGCCAGTGATCCACCGCCTGCACCAATCTCAACCATATCGATTACCGGTATGGAGATAGGCATACCCGAGCCTTTTTTAAATCGATAGGTTCTGGCGACTTCAAACACACGGGCAGTTTTAGGGGTTTCGTTTTTGATCAGGCAGATCTTCGCTGTAGTACCCCCCATATCAAAACTCAGTACTTTATCGAGGCTATGTTTGGCGGCGATGTCGGCGGCAAAAATAGCACCGCCGGCAGGCCCTGATTCGACCAGTCTTACCGGAAACTCTGCTGCGTTTTCCAAGGACATAATGCCGCCCCCGGAGTGCATCATAAATACCGGGCATGCTGCACCTTCAGATGCCAGCCTTTCTTTTAATCGCCCGAGATAGGACTTCATCAAAGGTTTAATGTAGGCATTGGCTATGGTGGTATTAAAGCGTTCGTACTCACGCATCTGTGGCGATACTTCTGAAGACAAAGACACCATCACGTTTGGTAACCTGGCAGCCAGCACCTCGGCAATCATCTGTTCGTGTGCGTTATTTACGTAAGCGTGCAACAGGCCCACGGCAATGCTCTCGTAGTTGGCATCGGCGAGTTCGTCTACCAGATTGTCAATGTCTTTGCGATTTAGCGGTATTAAAACAGCGCCTGTTGCATCCATTCGTTCTTCGAGCACATAACGACGATTACGCGGCAGCAGCGGAGGAGGCAGAGTTAAATTTAAATCATATTGCTCAAAGCGGCTTTCGGTACGCATTTCAATCACGTCCCGGAAACCCTTCGTGGTGATGAAGGCCGTTTTAGCGCCACGTTTTTCAATTAATGCATTGGTGGCAAGCGTAGTGCCGTGAATAATCTGACTAATCACCGAGGGTTTGACATCGGCATCAGCACACACCTGATGCAAGCCCTGAATAATCGCATCTTCGGGGGCCGAGTAAGTGGTGAGTACTTTGGTCGAAAATTGCCGTTCGGCGATTTCGAGTACTACATCGGTAAAGGTGCCACCGATATCCACACCCAATCGGGCTGCCGAGTTTGTCATTTCGCTCTCTCCTGCTCAATCAGCGAGAATACGGCACAATTACGATAAATACTAATTATTATGTTGGATCGTTATGATAGTTATTTGTTATCTTCTCTTTTTGGCATTCGAGCGAAAATATTGTGGCCCGCATCAACATCAAACAACTCGAGGCTTTTGTACAGGTCACAGATCTGGGGAGCTTTCGTGGGGCTGCAGCTGTGCTCAAAACAACCCAACCCAATATCTCTGCCCGCATCACAAGACTGGAAGAACAACTGGGACAAGCCTTAATGGAACGGGATGCCGGTTCAGTGCGCCTGACCCAGGCAGGGGCACTACTCTTAAGCAAGGCGCGCAATGTTATCGATTCACTTGATGATTTGATGGCCACTGCAGGTGCCACCGGGTTGTTTGAAGGTACACTGCGACTGGGTGTTACAGAAATGATCGTGCACTCCTGGCTTAGCAATTACCTCAACGCGCTCAGAAAAAAATTTCCAAATTTAAAAGTAGACCTTACGGTAGATCTTTCATCCAACCTGACCACGGCGCTTTTTAACCAGTCAATCGACCTTGCACTTCAGAATGGACCCTTCAGCCAGCATACGTCGGGAGAAATCAAACTGGGGAGCTATGCAATGGTCTGGGTCGCTTCACCTGAGCTCGGCCTTAAAAAGCGCATCTCCTCGTTAAAGCCGATAATCAAACACCCCATCCTTACGTATCCCAAACAGACACTTCCCTATAAGCAAATAGAACAGCACCTGTTCAATGAGCCGGACGCCTATCTGGTTCCTTCAACCAGCCTGGCGGCTTGCCTGAGAATGACGCTCGAAGGTCTGGGCGTTGCCTGTTTGCCTCACGCAATGGTCGCTACAGAAATAGAACAAGGGCAGCTTATGGAACTTCACTATAAGTGGGTGCCCGATGCGCTGTCGTTTGATGCTCGCTTTCATGCAGAAAAAGCGCCCTATCATCTACACCAGGCGGCAGAGTTGGCAAGTGAGATAGCGAGCAGCTAACCTGCATTATTCATGAGGCGACCTGCGGGTTTGGTTTTTATGTCTTTAATTTTAGTGTTTGCGGTGAATTAGTGTCCAATCCTAAAATAACAGACTGTCTATTCGACGTCAGAGCCAATAGCGCGTCACATCTCACCCGATTCCCCTCGTCGCGTGGCAGGCCACGCTTCTCAGGCGATCGGACGACCTGTTTAGCGCTATTGACTCTGGACGCCGAATCCTCATGAATAATGCA
>CAZKAQ010000165.1:0-7227 GCA_964550655.1 uncultured Granulosicoccaceae bacterium | reverse complement strand
TGAGATGTGACGCGCTATTGGCTCTGGCGTCGAATAGACAGTCTGTCATTTTAGGATTGAACATAAATTCACCACAAAAACTATAATTAAAGACATAAAAGCCAAGTTCGCAGGTCGCCTCATGAATAATGCAGGCTAGCCCTTGCTGAGAATGGTGAGACCCTTGAGTAAGTTCAGCGCTTCATTGAGCTGATAGTCATCTTCAGCCAGATTGACGGAGGTGGTGTCGTCATCTGTTTCTGTGGCACCGTCGGCTTCGTTGCCGTTACTAAGGTGGCCTGACAAGCTTGATTCGGTGATAGGTTCGATATTTGACTCTTCTCGTTTGGCCACCTGCAAGTTACCCGTAACGATGTCCGGTTCGATGCCTTGGGCCTGTATTGAACGGCCGGACGGCGTGTAGTAACGCGCAGTAGTCAGTTTTACTGCACCGCCATTAGGCAGGTTTTGTATGGTTTGTACTGATCCTTTGCCAAAGGTTTTTGAACCCATTACCACACCGCGTCGGTGATCCTGCATTGCTCCCGCAACAATTTCAGAGGCAGATGCTGATCCACCATTGACCAGAACGACCAGCGGCGCACCACTGAGGATATCCCCTCGTGATGCTGTGTAGCGCAGTTTTGAATCATCTTCCCGACCATCGGTGTAGACAATCAGGCCATCATTCAGAAACGCGTCAGAGATACCGACTGCCGCCGAAAGTACACCGCCTGGATTGTTGCGAAGATCGAGCACAAGGCCTTTCAGATCACCTTCAATCTGCATAGTCTCAATGGCTTTGATCATGTCAGAGGGTGTTTTTGTTTGAAAGTGCGAAACCCGGACATAGCCATAGCCTTCTTCCAGCATTCTGTTTCTGACACTGGTGACCTGAATTACCGCACGCGTGAGTGTAATCTTCAAAGGTCGGTCTTCACCTTCTCTGACAACGGTGAGTTCGATGTCGCTGCCCGGTTTGCCGCGCATCAGCTTGACGGCTTCATTTAACTCCAGGCCTTTAACCGGTTTGTCATCGAGACGGATAATCAGATCACCGCTTTGCATGCCGGCTCGTGCCGCAGGTGTGTCATCGATCGGTGACACCACCCGGACAAAGCCGTCTTCCAGACCCACTTCAATACCGAGTCCGCCGAACTCACCGGAGGTACCGATGCGCAGTTCCTGGAATTGTTCAGTGTTCAGATAGCTTGAGTGGGGGTCGAGTCCGCTCAGCATGCCTCGAATGGCGTGTTCCAGCAGTACTTCATCAGACACATCTTCAACGTAGTTACGCTTGATGCGCGCAAATACGTCAGAAAAAGTACGCAGTTGATCGAGTGGCAGGACGTCACCAGAGGTGTCTCTCGCACCGACGACGCTGTGTCCCAGGGTCAATGTAAACCCGAGTACTGCGCCGGCTATAACCAACGTAATCGGTTTTGAGCGGATTGTCATTAGCTTGACTCCAAAACCCGTTTCAGGGAAGTTTGTTCCCGGATCTTATCATTTTGACTCTGAAAAGAGTCGTTACCGCTTATTCTTTTGCGCAATTCGATGCATTTCCAGCCAATTTTGCGGATCCAGCGCATCTGCGTTGTGACGAACTTCGAAATATAACGCTGATGATCCGGCGCCGACAGATTCGCCGATGGTACCGACAGGATCACCTGCCAGTAGTAATTGGTCCTTCTCAACCAATAATAGTTCTGCCATCCCGTAGAGCGTCATGTAGCCATGGCCGTGATCGACGATCGCCACGTTGCCGAGGCCCTGCAGCTCATCGGCAAACACCACCTGCCCGTCTGACACTGATGTAAATGGCAGACCAAGTGGCGCTTCGATGAGTATGCCCTTCCATTTAAGGAGCCCTCTTGCCTTGGGTTCCGAAAACTCTTTTATTATCCTACCCTCAACAGGATCTTTGAGTTTTTTTTCAAAATTTCCAAAGTACAGGGATGGCGGGTTGGCCAACGCCAGAGTTGATCGTTCAGCCAGTGTGGTAATGCGATCCTGCCTCTCGACTATCTGTGAGGAGATTTCTGTCAGCTGATGTTCCAGGCGATTGCGGCGCTGTACCAGTTTATCGAAGTGGCCCTGCATTTCACCAATGGATTGTTTGACATTACTTTCATACTCGATAAGCACCTGAGTACGTTGATCAAGCAGCGTTTTTTTAGTCTGCAACTGTTGCTGTTGTTTCCTGGTGGTGTAGATCAGATAACTGTGTGTTGCCCATAGCCGCTGGTGTGTCTGCACATGCTCTGATCCGAGTGCTGCCTGCCAAACCGATAGCTCCGGTTGTTGTTCAAGAGAGTATTGCAGTTGCTCAAGTAAACTTTCGTTTTGGCGGACGTCGTTTTCCAGGCTCGCTGCTTCGGCAGCAAGTGCCTCCAGACTCTGAGTAATTGGCGATGTGTTTTCAAGCGAATGCTGGCTTTCAGCTTCCAGAGCTGAGATTTCGTTGATTGCCCGATCGAGCTGATAGAGAATTGTTGTGCGTCGTTCGGACTCGTTGCGAATTTCGAGCTCCAGCTTCGCGATTCTTTCGCCATACAGACGGGAGAGTGTCTCTACTGAAAAGCTTTCATTGTTTTTTGGGGCAGCGATCGCAGTTGCCGCCGTCATTGAAAAAATGACCACAAGCGAGAAAATGGAAACAGCAGTAATGCGATTGGTGCGCATGATAATGAAACCTGACTTCAAAGGTACTTTAGGAACAACACCGTTGTCGTTGTGTTGGATAATCCGGGCCGACAGTGGGCTATCCGGGGCTGCTCCAATCACGTTGTATGGCAACCTTTGACTGGCTGGATGCGTTCTGCCGAATTTCAAAGACGCCACTATAGAGATTAGTGGATGGCAGAGATTTTTGGGGTTGGGTTTGGCTGTTTTCTGCGGTGATTTACAGAATTATGCAGCTACGGCCTCAGATTTTTTTGAGATCAGTCGTACCAGGCGATCTCGCTGGCTGTCAGTTTATTCATCCGCACACTCCTCAGGCTTTTCGCCATATAGGAAGAGTAGCGTGATGTCGGGATTCGTCCGACCATGATTTCTGCGTATCGCTGTGGATACAACGGCTGACGATGCGGGTTGGAGTAGCCTTCGGGAAACTGCGGGCCGCCGAAAAAGTTGTATTTGTCAGTAGCGCCCACCGTGTGCAGAATTTCGTGCGCTATGACGATGTTGTTCTGTTTGGTGTGTTGTCTGTGAGCGAACGCGTTGACGATACCGATGAGGCCCTTCTGCAATCCAACAGAGTGTGCCAGCGGCTGGTTGTCCTGACCTTGGTAGTAGGCGACAAATACCCTCACGCGTCGAAGGTTTGAGTCATTATCCGGGGTGTTTCTAAATACCCAGTAGCGCAGTTGTAAGCCCCACAGCACAGTGCGGATTATCCCTTTGTTCACTGGTAGTGGCGGTGGAACTGATTCAACCCGGTTACCGAGTTGTACCTTCACAGGTTCGTGAATCGGTGCATTGTGGCGTTTGGCTTCTGCTGCAAACCAGTCGTTTACTTCTGTGAATGTTGTGCTGCTCAGGGTGTTAATGTAATTGTGTGTTTCAAGCGAACTGTCGCCATTGATCGGGTAGACCACCACTTCAAGTGGTTCGTGCCAGGAGCGCGAATAGACTATCTGATGTGCCGTAATGCCACCCACGGTAAAAAGTACACACAGCAACAGCAGAGGGCGCAGAAAATTAAAGCTCATTATTTTCATAGGCTTATCTGCTGAGATCTTTCATGTTGCGGTCTTCCAATCATGCAAAAGCAGGTATCGGCGATTTCGAACAGATCTGAATCCGGCGGTACAGATGTGTGGGCCATGCTGGCTGACTGATGTCTTCGGTCAGTTGCGACCTCGTACTGTTGCGTTTATGGGCCTATTCCTGGCGTAAACGAACATGGATCTAAAAAACGAATTAGGATTTTTTCGCTCAATTCTTGTAGGATTATTCCTACAAGGCGCCATTTACTGGTTGACAATGCAAGATCCGTCATGGAGGATCGTGTGTGATTGTCTACTATTTTTGATGGTGGAATTCGGTAACACTCTATAATTACTCTAAAAAAAACGTCCGGACCACGGCGCCGGAGCGGATTCAGGTTGAAAGATGGATAAATCAATAGGTACCGTAAAGTGGTTTGATAATGCGAAGGGCTATGGCTTTATAGTCAACGAAGCAGGCGAAGACGTTTTTGTTCACTATCGCTCTATCGAGGGTGAAGGCTACAAGACACTTGCGGAAGGCCAGCAGGTCGAATATATACAGACAAAAAGTGACAAAGGCTGGCAGGCTGCCGAAGTGTCAAGACTTGAGTAAAGCAGGCTTGAACCTGCTCTTTTAGCATGTTGTCGTTGTACTTTTTCAGGCGCTCTTTTGGCATGCTAACCATGCCAAAGAATTTGCAGTAGTCAGCACATTTCTCAAGCCTGGGCTGAGCTTGCCTGTTGGTCCTGTTCGCGTAATTCCCTGCGCAGTATTTTGCCAACATTTGACTTCGGCAGTTCGTCTACAAACGCGATGGCTTTTGGCCTTTTGTAACCAGTGAAATTTTCGCGGCAGAACTTTTCTATGTCTTCCTCTGTTAAAGACTTGTCTTTGGCGACGATATACACTTTGACGACCTCACCCGAGTGTTCGTCCGGTATACCTATTGCGCCGACCTCGAGAATACCCGGGTGTGAAACCATTACGTTTTCAATTTCGTTCGGGTATACGTTAAAACCAGACACAAGGATCATGTCTTTAAGACGATCAACGATTTTAAAGTAACCCTGCTCATCCATAATTGCAATATCACCGGTGTGCAGCCAGTTGTCGCTGTCAATGGTCTTTGCAGTGGCTTCTTCACGTTGCCAATACCCCTGCATAACTTGTGGTCCACGGACACATAGCTCGCCACGTTCACCGACTGACAGTATGTTGCCCTCCTCGTCTTTTACACAGGCTTCTGTGGAAGGTATGGGTAAACCGATAGAACCGTTGTAGTCGGTCATGGTAATCGGGTTCATACAGGCTGCGGGACTGGTTTCAGTCAGGCCATAGGCTTCAATTAACGGACAGCCGGTTACTTCTTTCCACTCTTCGGCAACTGATTGCTGCACTGCCATGCCACCACCGAGTGTGATCTTCAGGTTTGAAAAATCAAGCTTGCTAAAGCCGTCTGTATTTAACAGCGCGTTGAACAGCGTATTAACGCCTGTTAGAGAGGTGAACTTGTACTTTGATAATTCTTTTACAAATGCCGGAAGGTCACGCGGGTTCAGTATCAATATGTTTGTCGCACCGATATTTGCGAAAACGAGACAGTTAGCTGTTAGTGCAAATATATGATAAAGCGGAAGTGCGGTGATAATTATCTCTTCGCCTTCGACAATGTCAGAAGGTGTCAGCCAGTGGCGAGCCTGTTGCATGTTGGAAACCATGTTTCCGTGGCTTAGCATCGCACCTTTTGCAACCCCTGTTGTACCACCTGTGTACTGTAGAAAAGCCAGGTCGTTGTGATTTAATGCAACCAGCTGAAATTGTTTTTCAGCGCCTTGTTTGAGTACTTCCGAAAAAGAAATACTGCCAGGCAGGTTAAACTTCGGCACCATTTTCTTTACGTATTTAACGACAGAATTAACAATAAAGGATTTCGGGAAACCGAGCATGTCACCAACCCGGGTAGTGATGATTACTTCAGGTTTGACCGTTGTTCTTTCGAGCGTATTGGCGAAGTTTTCAATAACGACTATGCCCTTTGCACCTGAATCTTCCAGTTGATGCTGTAGTTCGCGCCTGGTGTACAGAGGGTTGGTATTAACCACGACGAGTCCGGCTCGAAGTAAACCAAACACAGTAATCGGATACTGCAGTACGTTGGGCATCATCACAGCAACACGGTCGCCTTTTTGGAACTTCCCGCTTGCCTGTATCCATGCGGCGAAGGCGTTGGCGTAATCGTCAAGCTCACCAAATGTGATAGAAGCACCCATGCTGACAAATGCAACTTTGTCGTGAAATTTTTTAACACTCTCTGCCAGAACATCGACAACGCTGTCGTAGGCATCAATATCAGCGAATTCCGGTACACCTTCCGGGTAGCTGTCCAGCCATGGTTTTGCAGTCATTATTTTCTACCTTGTTGTAGCTTTAACTTCACTGATCTTATGACCTGTCGGGTGATTGGTCGCCGCGTGCTGTCCGTTTATTATAGACTTGCGGCGACAATGTAACATTTCGGTTTTTACAAGCTGTATGACCCTGGCCAAGACACTATATATCCCTGTCGCCGATGATGTTCAACTAGCGGCGACTTCCTTTGGCGAGGTCGGCAAACCCGTTGTGATTCTGATGCACGGCGCTGGCCAGACAAGACACTCCTGGCGTCAGGCAAGTCAGCGGCTCGGGACTGCAGGATGGCATGCCGTGACTGTAGATGCGCGCGGGCACGGCAACAGCGACTGGCCGCAGGACGGCGATTATTCGATCGATACGCTGGTTTCGGATCTTTTGTCTCTGGTCAGGCATTTTGAATCCACAAGTGATAGCAAACCGGTACTTGTCGGTGCTTCTCTCGGTGGTGTTTGTGGCATGCTGGCCGAGGGCGAAGCGTTAACGCGAGTCTTCAGTTCCATCGTGCTGGTCGATATTACGCCGAGAATTGAACACACCGGGGTTGCCAGAATAATAGAATTTATGAACCGCTATCAGGGCGGCTTTGCCTCTGTGGAGGAGGCTGCCGTGGCGGTTGCCTCCTATCAGTCCAATCGTGTTCGAGCGATTCATTCGACAGCGAAACAGGTCGACACTCCGGACACAGCGAGCGCTGCGGGGCGAGGCAAAAATACTGAAGGATTAAAAAAGAACCTGAGGCTGGCGGACGATGGCCGTTACTACTGGCACTGGGACCCGCGCCTGATGCAGCACATAGGCACCATCAACACGGATCTTTATCAGCGACAGCGCGACGCCGCAGCCAGGCTTGAACTGCCCGTGCTACTGGTACGTGGTCAGCAGAGTGATATTGTGAGTCGGGAATCAGTGAATGAGTTTCTTGAGCTGGTCCCACATGCGCAGTTTCAGGATATTGCCGATGCCGCTCATATGGTTGCCGGCGACAATAACGATATTTTTGCGCGCTCCGTGCTGGAATTTATTGAGACTGAACGCCGTTAGCAGTGCTTTTAACCTGGACTATTCACGAAATCGACGGCATCTCGCTTGATCTTTAGATTGCTCGATAATGCAGAGTCC
>CAZKAQ010000164.1:0-7277 GCA_964550655.1 uncultured Granulosicoccaceae bacterium | reverse complement strand
CGAGTGTGGTATTTGCCGGCTTTTACTTAGCTGCAGCTTTATAACGGGTTCATGCTGGCCTGAACAACGATCGCGGTGGTGTTATCTGTGCCACCGCGCTCCAGTGCCAGATCAACCAGACTGTCCAGGCATTCCTCAACAGTTGAATAGCTCATGCGTTCGTGTATTTCATTTTCGGTAACATCTTTATACAGGCCATCGCTACAAACCAGGTATCGATCACCCGGCTGAATTTCATCGTGGCGCAGTTCCAGTTCAAGGTCGCTATGTACGCCAACAGCACGGGTTATGATGTGCGAAGACGGATGCTTGTCCATGTCTTCTTTTTGCAGCTCACCGATACTGACCAGCCCTTGAACAAGGCTATGATCTTCCGTCATTTGTTGTAATTGATTATTGCGGAACCGGTAGATTCGGCTGTCACCTGCCCAGAGGAACACGCAGTACGGGTCGTGCACGTACAGTGCTGCGACGGTGCTGCCCATTAGCTGGCCCTGGTTGTGAGAGCGGCACTTTTCGTGTGCGATTGCCAGCCGTTCTTTTAGTTCGCTGATATTGTGCTGCAGGTTTTCCCGACTGCGGAAACCCACCAACTGATCAATAATTTCCCGGCTGGCCTGATCGCCGAAGCTGTGCCCTCCCATACCGTCAGCGACGACCCACAGATTCTGTTCGCGTGCGTCGAGTAACGCATCTTCGTTAACAGTGCGGACAAAGCCGATTTTGGAGGTGCTTGATGAGTGCCAGCCAAGATTTAGCGGTTCACCGTGCAAATCGACAGGCATAGCACTCTCGGTGCCTGTAGTTCTATTTTTCGCCATGAGATTTTGTATGGACGGCATACCGGCTATTAGTGGTCATTGTTTCTGTATCTTTTTGCAGAGCTTGTCCTGTGGCGCAATTTCCCCGAGGCCGGGTGCACTGCGCCGATGAATCTGTGCTGCCACATGTATAATCGCCGATTGGCTTCGGCGCTCACTGCCTCCAGTATAGCGCAAAAAGAATCTGTCATTACAGGAAACTCCCCGGCATGAAAGTTCGTACCCGATTTGCCCCGAGCCCGACGGGCTATTTGCACCTTGGTGGTGCTCGAACGGCACTTTTTTGCTGGCTATTTGCGCGCAAACACAACGGTGAGTTTGTGCTGCGGGTGGAGGATACTGATCAGCAGCGCTCTACCGACGAATCGGTACAGGCGATTCTGGATGGTATGCAGTGGCTCGGGCTGGATTACGATGAGGGGCCGTTTTTCCAGACCAGCCGTTATGACCGCTACAACGAGGTGATCGATCAGTTAATAGAGGCGGGCCATGCGTATCGATGCTATTGCAGCAAAGAGCGACTTGACGAAATGCGCGAGAAGGCGACCGCTGAAAAAAGAAAACCGCGCTATGACGGCACCTGTCGCGAGAGGACTGATGCCGTCGCAGGAGTCGACCCCGTGATTCGTTTCAAGACGCCACTTGAGGGTACGGTGGTCATTGAAGATCTGGTCAAAGGATCCATCGAAATTGATAACACCGAGCTGGATGATCTGGTTATACGCCGCTCTGATGGCAACCCTACTTATAATCTGAGCGTGGTTGTGGATGATGCCGATATGCAGATAACCCACGTTATTCGTGGTGATGATCATATAAACAATACGCCGCGACAGATTCATATTTTTAATGCCATGGGTGTAGCGGTGCCGGCGTTTGCACATCTGCCAATGATTCTGGGTGATGACGGCAAGCGTATGTCTAAAAGACATGGCGCTGTCAGTGTTATGCAGTACGAAAATGACGGTATTCTGCCTCGTGCCATGCTGAATTATCTGGCAAGACTCGGCTGGTCACATGGTGATCAGGAAATTTTCACTATAGAAGAATTACTCAATCTGTTCGCAATCGAAGACTGCCAGCGATCAGGTTCAGTGTTTGATCAGACCAAGCTGCTTTGGGTGAATCAACAGCATATGGCAACACTCACAGAAGATGAACTTGGCGCTGCGTTGATGGCGGTACTCAAGTCCAATTCTGTATCGACAGAAAACGGACCTGATGTGTCCAGTGTTGCCACAGTGCTCAAAGAAAGGGCCCAATCTTTTGCTGAAATGGCAGAACAAGCCGGGATTTTCTACCGCGACAACGTAGAGCTTGATGAGAAGGCTGCAAAAAAGCAGTTGCGCCCTGTTGCACTGCCTGTACTGGTAGCTATCCACACGAGACTGGCTGACGTTGATGTCTGGCAGGCCGGACCATTAAAAGGTTTGCTTGAAGGGATAGCGCAGGATCTCGAGATTGGCTTTGGTAAAATCGGCCAGCCTTTGCGTGTTGCTATTACCGGCTCCGGGGCTTCACCGGACATAGGTGATACGTTGGAGCTAATTGGTAAAGAACGTAGCCTGACACGAATAGCCGCAGCAATTGAATACGTTAAAGCACGCGCTGAATCGTCTTGAATTTGACAATTAAAGCTGCAGGTTCTAGCATCACCGATCCTGAAAAGGGGCTATAGCTCAGCTGGGAGAGCGCCTGCATGGCATGCAGGAGGTCGGCGGTTCGATCCCGCCTAGCTCCACCAAATTCTTTAAGACTCAACTTTTACGTTAAATCCCTTGAAGAAAACAGGCGGCAACGGGTAGGCAATTGTGTGCCCGCAAAGGGTCTGCCGCGTACCACCCGGGGAGTGCTACCGGGGTTTGAATTTGTCTGCAATTTGAAAATCGTGCTCCATTAGCTTCTCGGCAATTGCTTCGGCATCCACTTTATAAGTACCGTTTTCAATTTCAGCTTTTATGCGATCTACTTTCTCTTCGTTCTGTTCCACGATATACCCCCGTTGGATTTCAGTGGATAATTCAACCGCGCGACGGTGAAGCGCAGCAGAATCAATATCAGGCTTAAATGCCTGCTTCTCTTTTTTTTCCTGGCTTCCTTCAGCTCGATCCGCCTTTCTGGCCTTGGCGTCTCGACTGCGAGCCGGTTTTTTTGTTGGCGAAGTCATCATAACCCCACCGACTCGATTGCCGGCCCGGTATCCAGGTGCCATTGTGACGGCCGATGGTAATTTTTCTTGAACCGAAACTCTGATCCAGCATGATGTTTAGTCAATTCGGGCATGACTGTCGCCATTTCTCTGTGTTGATAGACCTGTAGGGATTCAAATCGTTGAATGTGTAGTTTCCTGCCAGCTATCTTATAATAGTCCAGTTGAAACGACTTGTAATGCCGCTCCAATTGCACCTGTTCCTACATCACACTAATATGCGCGTGGTGACTGAAAGGTAGGTGGCTGGGAATACAGTGCGGTCAGGGAAGCCGGTTGGTCAGGCGGTGGTAATAATTAATAAAAAATACTGATCCGGGGTGAAAGCGATTGAAATTCCAGACACATACACAAGGCGAAAATCAATTGTTTGGGAATTTTTTCCATACTTCATTTCCCTCTTTTGCAACGAAATTAAAATAGCGGTCTATACTCAGGACGCTATGTATTTCTAACAGTTTGTCACTGTCGCTTTAGACCGTTGCAATCGTAACTTTCGACCTAACCGGACCTTTCAATGGGGAAGACAAAACAAAATCAAATCCTGGTTATCGATTCTGACAGCGAGCGTTCTCAGAAACTGCTGCATCAGCTGGAATTTGTTGACTACGAAGCCAAGGCGATTAGCTCGCCTTCATTGCTTGAGGGATATCCCGGCCTGGCTGACAAGCTGGCCATTATTATTGGCAACTGTCCGGGCATTCTCGAACACGTTGCTAAAATTCGCGCAGAAATGCCTGAGTGTCCATCATTTATATTGGTTACCGGCAAGACGCCGCTCGATATGACACCCGAACAGGTGGAAAGCACATTCCTCGGCTGTATAACCGCTGACACACGTTTTGCTGATCTTTCCAATGTGCTGCATCGTGCAGAAGTTGAGCGTGGTGTCGTTCGTGAAACGCCTGTTGCTGAGGAGACAAGCAAGCCACAGGCGAAGCCAATTCAATCACCGGAGCTATTCAGGAGTCTGGTTGGCAACAGCCGTGAGACGCATCGGGTTCGAAAAATGATCGAACAGGTAGCACCGACTGAAGCCACGGTTCTGGTACTCGGAGAGTCTGGTACCGGTAAAGAGGTTGTTGCACGTAATATTCACTATCACTCAAAGCGACGCAATAAGCCGTTTGTACCGATTAACTGTGGTGCGATTCCAAGTGAACTACTTGAGAGTGAGCTATTCGGTCATGAAAAAGGTTCTTTTACCGGTGCAATCGGTGCCAGACAAGGTCGGTTTGAACTGGCACAAGGCGGCACAATATTTCTTGATGAAATAGGTGATATGCCGCTTGCGATGCAGGTTAAATTACTGCGTGTTATCCAGGAACGATCCTTCGAGCGTGTTGGCAGCAACAAGCAAATCAAGTCTGATGTTCGTATTGTCGCGGCAACCCATAGAAATCTTGAAACCCACATAAAGGAAGGTAAGTTTCGGGAAGATCTCTACTATCGCTTAAATGTCTTCCCGATTGAAATGCCGCGCTTGCGTGACCGGGTAGAAGATCTGCCTCTGCTCATCAATGAGTTGATTACACGACTTGAGCACGAAAAGAATGCTTCAGTCAGACTAACACCTGCGGCTGTCATGGCACTGTGTAACTACAGCTGGCCAGGTAACGTTCGTGAGTTGGCTAACCTGATGGAGCGCATGACGATTCTGCACCCGCATGGTCTGGTTGATGTGAAAGACCTGCCTGCCAAGGTTGTTCCTGATAAGCAATCAGCGTCTGAGTCATCAGAGATTGTCGATAACGCAGACAATGAAAACATGACCGGCATGCCTGGCCTGCCAATGCTCAGTGAGCCGCGTTTGCCGCGTGACGGTATTGATCTCAAACAACATCTGACTGAAATCGAAGTCAGTCTTATTGAGCAGGCACTGGACGACTGTAATGGCGTTGTTGCCCATGCGGCCAAGAAGCTTCAAATCAGACGCACCACATTGGTCGAGAAGATGCGTAAGTATAAGATTCAACGTCCAACTGAAGAAGCGGCGTCAGGCTAGAGAGCGTATCCAACTATTGTGCACAAGGATGTGCATAAGATTTGTCCTCCTCGCTTTGGTTGTAATGTATGCCCGTCGTGCTGGCAAAGCTATCTGACTCCAGATCCTGATTTGCCAGGCAAGTCTGTAAAATGATCTGCGCGCCAACATAATCGACACGGCGCCAATCTCTCAAATACTCTCCCGGTTATCGATGCCTTTATGTGAGCCAGCTCACGATAAATCGGGGCAGCCTGTTGACAGCTGAAATCTGTACCTGATTCGGCTAAAAATCAAACTGTCGATCAAGCGTTATTTTTACAGCGATTGTGACGTGTCATAGAGTTGCGCCTGTTCTCACTCCCGGTGATAAAACGTACCGCAGTCTCACTTGCTTATCATGTCTGTCACGTTTCCGGTTATCCCCTGGAACCATTGGATTCCCGTGGCCTGTGGCTTGCTACATCAGGGTCAGGCAGGGTCACTTTCAATTCGATGAGACCAGCATAAAGGCATTGCCCTTCGGGATCATCTTGTTTCAAAGATAATTCTTCGAGGTCGATATCTTTAGTATGCGACCACGAATGGTGCCCGCCGGAATAAGGATCGGTTACAGATCCGGAAAAAAGAAAGGTTTATATGGGAGCATACAAAGTGTCCAGTGCAATAGCGCTTGAGGCAACTGAGAACGTGAATAAACACCACCACCCAAGACAGCCTGTGCAGGTAATGGCAGTGACTGGCGGTAAGGGTGGTGTTGGAAAATCGAATGTTACGATCAATCTCGCTATCGAGCTCGGGAAGCTCGGTCGCAATGTATTGATCCTCGATGCGGATCTGGGTTTGGCCAATATTGACGTACTGTGCGGAATACAACCGCACGGCACGCTTACAGATGTATTGGAAGGCAAACACAGCCTTGATGAAATAGTTGTCCAGATTGATGAGCACGTGTGTCTTTTACCTGCCAGTAGTGGCGCGTCTAAAGTGGCCTCACTGACCCGGGCTGAGTATGGCGGGTTGATTCAGGCCTTCAGCAGCATGCAGGCGCCTATAGACACACTGCTGATAGACACCCCTGCCGGTATTGGCAGTCAGGTAACGGCATTTTGTAGTGCCGCGCGTGAAGTCATTGTGGTGGTTTGTGATGAACCTACCTCTGTGGCTGATACGTACTCGACCATAAAAGTACTTAGTAAAGAGTTTCAGGTAAAGCGTTTTAACATTCTTGTCAACAAGGTTGACTCTTCCGACCGGGCACTGGATTTGTTCGATAAGGTACTGGACAAAACCGATGTCGGCCTCGATGTGATGCTGAACTACCTGGGTGCAATACCGCAGGATAAAAATTTACACATGGGTGCATGTGAGCAGTCACCGGTGGTTAAGTCTTATCCCGGTTCGCAAGCCTCATTAGCATTTAAAAAATTAGCAAAAACTGTAGACGGCTGGCCAGAGCCCAAGCAACCTATTGGCCACGTGGAGTTCTTTGTCGAACGCCTCGTAATGCAAGGTGTGACTGAATGAACGCGCATGCTATGTACAATGATGTTGAGTTGGTCTCTGACGACGAACTCATCACCAAACACGCGAAGCTGGTAAAGCGAATAGCTTTTCATCTGATGCACCGTCTACCGCCGAATGTGCAGGCGGAAGACCTTATTCAAGCTGGAATGATCGGATTGCTGGAAGCGGCGCGTCAGTATGACCCGACACAAGGTGCAAGCTTTGAAACCTATGCAGGTATTCGTGTAAGAGGTGCGATGCTTGATGAGATCAGACGTTCTGACTGGACACCACGTTCAGTACACAGAAAGTCCAGAGAAGCAGCAGAAGCGCTTCGCAATATCGAACAGGAAACCGGACGTGATGCAACAGATGTAGAAGTCGCTTCAAGACTCGGCATCTCTTTAAGCGCGTATCATCGAATCCTGACGGAAAGCATGTCTGCTCATGTCTTCAGCTTTGATCAGCCGGATGACAATACTGGTGAGACGATATCACTGCCTGAGAGCAAAGACATCGGTCCGTCCGAGCACATGCAACACGGCAGCTTTAAAACCGCCCTTGCCAACGCAATTAAAAACCTGCCGGAGCGCGAGAGCCTGGTGATGTCACTCTACTACGATGAAGACCTGAACCTCAGACAGATCGGCGACATACTGGGGGTCAGTGAAAGCCGGGTTTGCCAGATTCATGGTCAGGCACTAGTGCGACTGAAAGCGCGACTTACAGACTGGACTGCTGAAGAGCCGGAATAATT
>CAZKAQ010000163.1:1951-7283 GCA_964550655.1 uncultured Granulosicoccaceae bacterium | reverse complement strand
AACAACTTAATGTAACAACTTAATAAGACGATTAAACATAACAACCCATACATAATCGATAAAGAACAACAGACATACATCAAATAGTAGTGAAATAAACCAAGGCAAAAACCCGTCATCACTACGGCGCTGGCAGCACAATAGCTGCCACAAAGGTTTTTCAATCAAGCATGACTGTCGAAGCGCTGTTAAAACATCCGGCCCTGTGGAAAGGTCGACAACAACATCAGAAAATAGAAACATTCTCAACCGGCCATAGTGAACTGGACGCGGCACTCCCCTCGGGTGGCTGGCCGGTTGGCGCACTTACCGAGTTAATGGTTGCTCACGAGGGAGTTGGTGAATTCACTTTGTTGCTTCCGGCACTGGCTGCACTGACACAGCAGCAACAGTGGATTGCCCTCGTGGCACCACCCTACATTCCCTACGCTCCTGCACTCATCAACGCAGGTATTGCACTGGAAAGACTGTTAATTATCAACACCGATGACCCCGAAGATGCCTACTGGACAGCGGAACAACTGCTACGCAGTGCTGTGTTTTCATCTGTTGTGCTGTGGACTGAAAAAAATTCTGACGACCGGCGCCAACGCAGATTACAACTCGCCGCAGAACATGGCAGCGCCTGGGCCGTGTGTTACCGGCCACATCACGCTGCACGCACATCATCACCTGCAGGACTACGAATTATTTTACAACACAACAAGCAGCACCTGCAGGCTGATATCATCAAAAACCGCGGTGGCAGGCTCGCTACACTACAGCTTAATCAGGGACAAAAATCTGTTCTGTTTAAAAAGGCCAGCCTCACATTCAGCAAGCAGAACCAGACAGAGAATACTGCAGGATCAGGCAGTAAAAAAGATTCATCCGGTCATTGGAAAAACAGCTCGATCAAACACCATATACGCCTGAATAACAACAAGGATCACAACAGAAACATTCATTAACATCCCCCAAAATATAAAAGGACAATAAAAATGATAAGAATCCTGTTTTTAGATACAAGTGCTCTGCTGAGCTTTTTTATATCAGACAAGGGCACACCTGCAATGCGATGGTTAATCTCGTCCGCTAACAAAGCACATAACGACACCCGGTACATCATTAATAACCAGGTCATAGTGGAGTTTGAAGCCAGCCTTAAAGTTCTTGTTGAAAAAGACGCCATAAAACAAAGTACAGCAGACAACATACTGGCTCTGTTTAATACTCACTACAAAAACCGGATATTCAAACTAACCGGTAAAGAAGCATCAGTAAAAGAAACTATGGATGGCATCTATAACTTTATTGGTCGCTTGTCACGACCAATACTTGTGACCTCTAATACAGAAAGAGCTGCTGAATGCGCCAAATACAAGGCAATTAATCCGCAGCAACACGACCCGTCAGCGATTGAACTTCTGCTGCAGGGAAAACTGAAATCATCAACAAACACAGATAGCACAAAGTTCTTGCAACGCTTTTTCAGAAAAAAGCGTATGACATTCGCTTTATAAGCAGGCGTACTTTTGCAACACCTCTCAGGCAGAGTAAGACCATGCAGCATTGCGGAAAACAAAAACCTGCAAACAACCAGCTATGGATCAGCCTTTACCTGCCAAATCTGCAACTTGAATCGATAAACCCGGAACAATCTGTTCCAATTGCGATAATCGAACGAGTTAAAAACCGGCAACAAATTATAAGTTGTACTACCGGTGCACAAGCTTTTGGCATTAAGCACTCAATGACACTCAACAGTGCCTATGCGTTATGTCCTGCACTGACTGTGATGGAATACAATGAGAACAGGCAAACTGAATTGCTCCGGCAAATTGGCGAGTGGGCTATGCAATATTCATCAATTGTCAGTCTACATCCACCAGACCATCTGCTGATAGAAATAGCAGGCAGCAGGCGTTTATTCGAGAGCTATAAAATACTGATCACTCTGATCTGTGAAGGTCTGTCAAAGCTCGGATTTAAGGCTCAGACAGGTGTCGCACCAACACCGCTGGCAGCAAACCTTCTGGCACGTGCAAACCACCATAGCGCCATTACCTGCAAGGAAACACTGAAAGATAATCTCAAAAATCTTTCGATAGCCTTGCTCGATGTCGATGATCATATTAAAGAGGGACTACGGCAGTCCGGCATGCATAAAACAGGCAGACTTTTTGACATCTCGCCTGCTTCATTAACGCGCCGCTTCGGACCTGCCTTTGTAAAGTATCTGGATTATCTTCTCGGCAGACACCCTTACCCGGTCACCCCGATCCGTAGTAGTGAGCACTTTGAACGCTTGCTTGATTTACCGGTAGAAGTAGATGATACCAATGCGCTGCAGTTTGCAACACTGCGCATGTCTAATGAGCTTAGCGGATTTCTTATAGCACGCGACTGCGGCGTCAACAGCTATGTATTCACGCTGCGTCATGAGCGAAGGCAGGATACCAGCATATCGCTAAGATTCCTGCAGCCCGCCAGTCAGGCCGGACATCTGCATCAGGTGCTTACAGAACGCTTATCGCAAACCGTATTGCCCGCGCCGGTTTGCGGACTTCATATGTTGGCAGATACTTTCAGTACCATAGAGCGGGATGGCGCTGATTTGTTTCACAAAAGTCGGAGGCAGCAAAAAAGCCCTGGCGAGGTTATCGATAAACTCTGCGGACGCCTTGGTCAGGATGCACTGTACACATTACTCACCGCTGAAGATCACCGGCCTGAAAAAGCATGGAGGAAATCATTACCCGATTGCCCGCAGGACTACAGTCTTCACTGGCCGCAAAGACCACTATGGATCTTTGATAAACCACGCATCACAGGCCGTAGTTTACGTCGCATCAGCAATATAGAAAGAATAGAAACCGGTTGGTGGGACGAGACAGACGTGCGACGGGATTACTTTATTGCCGATGACAAGTACGGTACACGTTACTGGGTTTTTAAAAACAGAGACGGATCCGGTGAAATTTATATACACGGGATATTTTCTTAGCTCTGAATAATCTTTCATGCAGGCAAATGACGACCAGATTTCGAGCTGACCTGTGAGTCAGACTTACAACAAATATAAAAAGCCACGGATTCAGATAACTCGATTCGAACTTTCAACTCAGCTGACGATATGCAGTACCAATCCGGATCCGGACTACAATAGTTCGACTAGAAATATAACCACCAATACGATCCGTACAATGGGGCTGATCCGTTTCTCAAGATCATTTGCCGAAGTTCTCACCTCCCGCACAGTATCTATTGCTTTCTCTGTCGAATCGAAGAATTCGCAAGTCCGCACGACTTCCCTGGCAGCTTCAACACCGCAACTTTGCTCCGCTTTTTCGAATGTCGAGACCCTGCACAATATCGCACGTCTTTCCTCCGTTGGAACATCATTGAGGTCCTCCTTTAGCACTTCAATTAAACAGTCCTCGTGGTCCGTCGATAATTCATTACTATCAATAACAGATTCGACGGGTCGGGCTTCTCTGGTAGTACTGCAGGCAACCGTCAGCAATATCAAAAAAGCAGAAGCTAACAGGCATACGCATGATTTATTTAAAGGCTGACACATATTTACCTACTCGCTACACGGTACCGTTGTAAGACAACTTTATTCCACTCCGGCGGCTTCCTGCTTTGCAAGTACCGACTCCCGGTGCGCAATATAGGTTGTCGACAATACAAGAACCGCTGCACCAACAATCACATACCAATCCAGAGCGTCGCCAAATAACACAATGCCAAGCAGTGTTGCCCATACCAGTTGCAGGTAGCTTACCGGTTGCAATGCCGCAAGTGGCGCACACCGAAAAGCGTGTGTCAGCGTAAAGTGACCCAGAGTTGCAAACGCAGCAGTAAACAACAACAAAACGTACTCACGCATAGAAACAGGAGACCAGTTGAATGCCGCCGGTACTATCAGGGTGAGCGTACACACCAGTGAAAGCACTGTAACAATCACCGTATTGCTATCGGTCCTGGTTAATTTTTTTGTGAGTATAAATGATGCAGCGAATAACGGTGTTGTCGCAAGCTGCGCCAATTGGCCAACTGACAACGTTTCAAAACCCGGTCTTAGAATCACCAGTACACCGATAAAACCCAACACGACTGCAGCTAATCTGCGTATCTTAAGTCGTTCACCCAGAAATATTGCAGCAGCAACGGTTATTAATACCGGTGTCAGGTAACCGATAGCAGTGACCTCCGCAATCGGTATTCTCGCCATCGCAAAGAACCACAGAATCACCGCCAGCGCATGCAGGACACCTCGCACTACAATCAACTTCGGATCATTAACCTGAAAATTGCCACGTGCCAGTCCAAACAAGACCGGTGCCAGCATTAATGTACCAAACAGATATCGCAGAAACGCTGCCTGCGGTGCTGACAAGTTCGTCCCTACCCACCGCACAAGTACTCCGACGATCACAAAGCAAACACCGGAAGCCACCATAAGCAGCATCCCTTTTGAGACACCACCGGCGCTATACGAGTTACTCACGTAATGCCGGGAAGACGTTTGACAAGAATCTATTCCAGTGCGACAACGAGCGCCGATGCTACAGCATTACGAAGGCCCCTGCGCAGCCGTTAGTTGTTGCAGCGCCCATCGACCTTAAGAATTAAATGACGAGACCTGATCGAGGATTGACAAAATTTTATTTGCAAAGTAACAAACAGGCTATTATAGTGTCATGACATTATAAACAGCGTATCCAAAGCTTCTCTGCGATCTGTATCTTTAACCAACAACCGATCAAAAGCCAGGACATCAATTTTTGTTAATTTTGTGATACATCTGGTTTCAAAATATGCACAATGTCCAGCCACAAATATGACGAGTCATACATCAAAGTCAATTTGGCGGAATATTCGCTCGAATTTCACGTCTGTTGGAGTAGAGCTGTTTATTAAAAACAGTACCATCAGTTTATACAGCCCAAAACCGCTCGAAACTACAGGAGTTTCTAATAATGCTTAGAATTATCACTGCCGCCACTGCGCTTACGGTTCTCGCCGCTTGCGATAGTGAAGGTATCGATCGCGCCGATGTTAGCCCGATTTCACCGACCGAGGAGTCTGCTTCTGCAGATGCCCCGAGCAACGACGGCAGCACCGCAGATACCAGTCAGATCAACACTGACGCCGACGGTAGCACCACCGAAAGCACCCAATCCAACGACAATGCTGGCAACGGTACTGCTGACGGCGGTCAAACTGGCAGCCCAACCGGCGGCCAGATCAGCGATGACGCTGGTAGCGCCACGTCTGACGGTGGTCAAACCAGCAACGACGCTGACGCTGGTAACAATAACACTGGCAGCAACGATTCTGACGC
>CAZKAQ010000163.1:0-1851 GCA_964550655.1 uncultured Granulosicoccaceae bacterium | reverse complement strand
AACGATTCTGACGCTGGCAGCGACAACTCTGGCGCTGCGGATGACGGGCAGATCAGCGATGACGCCGGTAGTGCCACTTCCGACGGCGGACAGGTCAGCGATGACGCCGGTAGTGCCACCTCCGACGGCGGTCAGGTCAGCGACGACGCTGGCAGTGCCACCTCTGACGGCGGCCAAAGCAATGACCAGGACAACGACGCCAGTGATGACAGCGCCGATGACGCTTCAGACGATAATTCATCCGCCGGAAACAGTAATGACGGGCCGCCTCCCAGCACCGATGCCGGTACCTTCGCTGCCGATGCAGCCGGCACTGTTTTTCAGGTTGCTTCTCTGACTGCGAGTTCAAGTGAAAACATCTGCACTTCCTTAAGCGATCAAAACAACTTCTCTGATACCATTGTTGGTGATTTTATTCTGCATAATAATGCATGGCGCCCCGGTCGTGCTGCCCCAGGTTTTGAATGGGAACAATGTATTTTCACTAATACGAATGGCGCAGTCGTCGGCTGGACTTACGACTGGGGACCAGGTGTCAGCGGTATTGGCAATGACCGACCATCCGGTGACTTCTTTGTTCGCTCATACCCCGAGATTATCTACGGTACCAAAGATGAATTCCGCACCAGTGGGAACCCGGCTGAAACCGGCTTGCCAGTTAGAGTCGGCGAGATGCCAACCTTTCGTGTCGACTACTCATACGATGCTCCACAATTTGGCGAGTCACGCATAGTAGATGCATCAAATAATCCACGTTTCCCGAATGGCACCACTATTTCAGGTGAGCGAAACGTGGCGGTTGAGTCCTTCCTGTATGAGCCGGATGCTGCAGGCAACTGCACCACCGATATTGTCAGTCGTATTGGCGGCTCAAACCACGCCTATGAAGTGATGGTGTGGATTGATGCCGGTGCTGAAAGACTACCTGCGGGTCCCCAGGAATTTGTTGCCGACCTTGTTATTCGTGGTGACGACTACAAGGTTTACACCAAAGTAAGCGATCCGCGTTACATCGCATTTGTTGCGCAAAACCCGCGCAGTACGGGCACCATCTATATGAATGACTATATTGACTGGGCACGTGAAAATGGACATCTGGTTGTTGAACGGTTCGGCGCACTGAGTGCCCCTAACGCAATTCAGGATGACTGGTGTATGGCTAACATTCTTGTTGGTACAGAGATCTTCTGGGGTGCCGGTACCATGAACATGTTTGACTGGACTATTACGCAGTTAAGGTAAAGGCGCAGTTAAGATAAAAGGCCGTTAAGATACAGCCGGCAATTAGCTGGCTGTATCATCCCTCAACAAAGTAATGGCTGACATGCTGGTGAATGCGCTGTCGCTTATGCCCCCCTACAGATTTACCGTCATTAACGCAGGTGGATGCAAAGTCACTTACACTTGCGACTTAACTAAACAGCGTTTTTTCTGCCGCTAACTACCGCCCGGCTTTTCAGAAAAATACTGTTTTTTGTCAGCGACCTCTTTCCATTCTTCGGCATCCGCAGGCACTTCACCGATCTCGGTTATATTGGGCCAGATTTCAGCATACTTGGCATTCAGGTCAAGCCAGTATTGAAGGTTGTCACCTGTATCATCGACAATAGCTTCAACCGGACATTCCGGTTCACAAACGCCACAATCAATACACTCGTCAGGATGGATGACGAGCATGTTCTCACCTTCATAAAAACAATCGACAGGACAGACCTCAACGCAATCCATATGTTTGCACTTGATGCACTCTTCTTTTACGACGTAGGTCAAAACCAAATCCTCGGGTGTTTGATGTTTTGGGGGTTGGCGCTGGCGGTGAAAACCTAACTGCCATCGCCAAAGATCCTAGCC
>CAZKAQ010000162.1:0-7385 GCA_964550655.1 uncultured Granulosicoccaceae bacterium | reverse complement strand
ATTGTTACTGACAAACAGGTATTCTGTAGCCATTGCATAGGCGGCTATTGCTGTATCGTTCGCAAAGATACCCTCACTGATATAATACTCCCTGGTTACAACGTAGATATACATGTCTCAGCACATCTTAAACCCGCAAGCCAAAATTACTCTGGGCTACTGGGGAATCCGTGGCCTGGCACAGCCCATCAGGTTTCTGTTGACCTGTGCAGAAGTACCGTTCTCTGAACTTCGACTGGGTGTATTCCAGAACGGCACACTGATGAAGAAAGAGGAAGAAGAAAAAGACTGGAAACAAGTCCGTTCGACACTCAATATGCCTTTTCCCAATCTGCCTTATTTGATTGACAATAGTGCGAGCACTCCAATCGAGCTGACACAGAGCAATACCATTCTCCGGTACCTTGCCCGGCGCTTTGATTTTTACGGAGACTCTGAACTTGAACAATCAGAAATCGATTTACTACAGGATGAGGCCTACGATTTTCGCAATGAGATCATCAAAACAGCCTATACCCTCGGTGAAGAATACAACGATGTATATGATCACTTTACAAATAATACGTTACTTGGTTATCTGCATAGTTTTGAACAATATCTTGCGAACCAAAAAAATCAAACGTTCTTTGTTGGCAACCGTCTGTCATTGGTGGATTTTGTGTTTTACGAACTACTGTGGCAGATGAAACTGATGGTTCCAGGTTCGATCACAGAAGCAGCTCAACCGATGCTGTTTACTTTTATCAATCATTTTGAAGCGATACCGCAGATTGCGGCATACACTCAAAGCGATAATTATATTGAGCACCCGATCAACAGCCCTTGGGCTTCATTTTCCTGAAGGTCTGTTAGGCGGCACATCAAGCGCCGGGTTCTCATCAAAGAACCCATCCGGATGCCAGTGAAAGTTGGCATACACAACTGGCTGCACGGGCCAGTCTTCCGGGCGTGGCAGGTGGTGAAAGTTCAAGGTGTACCACACAACCACGTCTGTGTTTTCCAGTGATCGGTCAGCCTCGGTCCATGCCGGCAGTCCTTCACCACCAGCACTTTGATTGGGATACCAGCCAGCGGGGTATTTTTCATCCGTGGCAAAAGGTGTGGCCCAAAAATGCTTAAACATAAAACCGGCTCTTTTTGCAACACTTGAGTCGGGGTGCAAAAACGGCAGCGCGTTGGTTCCGGGTGCCAGTCGGTAAGCGGTAGGTTTACCAAAAGCGTTAAGCGATGAGTTATTGAATACTTTCCAGTATCGCGATGTATTGAGGCTGATCTCTCTTTGCGCCTGAGCTTCTGACTTCAGAGTGCGTTCATGAATTTTTATAGCGTTGCCATACGGGTTGTTAGTATCAACGGGCGCTGATGAAAACTCTACTTCACTGACTGAATTGTCTGGTCCGTCAACACACATATCAAAACGAAAGCTAAATACATGCTGATGCACGTGGGACTGCACGCCTTTGGCGATTATTGCCCCGTACTCTGACTCCTCCGACGCACCGATGGCAGTAGGAAAAGGAATACCTGTTGCCTTGACCTCAACACCGATGGTGCCGTCCTGATAAAAGTAATAGTAGAAGCCGTAGACATAATTTCCTATGGTGCAGATTGACGATATCACCAGGCGTCTGGAGCGCACCGCTCTTGAGCGGCCGGTTTTGGCATCGGTGTGTTTCCATAACAGACCATAGTCTTCTTCATGCATGCACACAGCGTTCTTTTTTACAACCGGCTTGCCGGACCAGTCGTGCGAACACACATCAAAGTAATGAATATGCCCGAGACAGTCACAACCAAGTGTCAGAGAATCGAGCGCTTGTCCAATGCCATACTCACCGGTATCAAACGCATTGCGGCGAAAGTTACCGGCAGACGGATCACCATAGGGCACGACCATCTCCGGCATAGAAACACGATGCATAATCGGGCGCAGGCGGTCTTTATCCTGATAGGCAATTGAATGCAGCACCAAGCCTTCACGGATATCAAACCCGATTCTCAGTTGCCACTTTTGCCATTCTACCTGGTAGCCATCGACGGTAAAGCCGGGACCATCGGGCTGGCTTATCTCAAGCGATCTGATATCGCTGCGTAAGTCTTGCGTTGGCCTGATAGCAGCTGTGTCTGGCGGGATATCAATTACCCCGAAGTCATCAATGCGGATAACTTCGCGACGACGTAAATCAACCACCGGGTGCATATTGCCAATGGGCCTGCCGTAGCGGTTATCACCCGCGTCGTTAATTAGCCAGCAGTAGCAATATGCAATGCGCTCACCCTGCTCTGCTTCAATGCCAAAGTTACCGGCAGACCACGACTCAACCAATACGTCTTCAAGGTTAGTGATACCACGCAGCTTGCAGGCATCTTGAAAACGCGGATCAGCCTTGACCAGTTCATCTGCAGCGGAAAACTCTTCAGAGACGATGCGCGCCTGCGCACCGGGGATATGCTTCCAGTCAGTCAGTGCAGCGGTATCAAGCTGCACGATGCCCTGCCAGGTTCGATTGGCCGAAGGCTCATAGCAGCAGACATAGGCACGCCGCTCTATAGAGTCGCCGTTGTTATAGGCAACTAGCTCAGTCTTGTCAGGCTCTGCCAGTGATATGGTTTCAAACCATGCAGAGGCATCAAGCCCGGCATGCTGGTCTACAACATGTACCGCAGTTTCTATTTCCTGCGATGATAACGGGTCTAAGGGGTGTTTTGACATTCGGGGATTTGCCAGTCAGGTGTTCAGGGTGACAGCCATGTTAATACGCATGGCAACATAAGATCCAGCTTGCGAATCAAACACTTTATCGAAGCCCGGACTAGTCTATGTGATTTCCAAGACAGATTGGCTACATGGCATTTCGACCACAAGCAGTCAATTCCTCAACCGAAATCACCCGTGCCGTTGATGGCAACTGCGGCAGCCCGTCCACCTGGACTGATCTTCAAACTCATCGACTACATAGAACTGTTCGACCAGACTGGCAGAGTCACCCGTGAGGACAAGCGAGATCCCAAACACGCAGCTACCCAACCCATACTACAACGACTTGATATTTCCAAAGATCACTGGCTTGAGCTTTCCATCAGTTTCGAATCGCGTTCAAAGGAATTATATTCTGTGACTGTCCTCGCAACCCTGTGAATGAATGTGACACAGGCAAGTTGTTTACAAAATAAGTTTTTATATTTGTGATAATTAAGCCCAGCTTAGTATTAGTATTATCGGAAGATCGCGCCCGTCTTTTTTGGCCGAGAAACCTCCAAAAAAACAAGGGCTCTTAAGAACATGCTATTCAGGTTCACCCTACTGCCAGCGGTTTTTTTGCTGTCTGCAATGCTGGTTGCTACTCACGCACAAGCCCAATCTGCTTTCGGCGGTGAAATTATTAGCTTCAACACCTTTGGCGAAGGACTCTCTGTGACCAGAGCTAAAGCATCTTCGGTAGAAGGCACAGTGAGCAACATGTTCTTTTATAACCGCGCAGATGAACCGTGGTTCGGCAACGAATGGTATGAGTATGACTGGGAGCTCAGAGCTACTTTCTCAGACAACGGCTGGTCACAGATTCGCGTCAGACCGCCAGGAGAGGAAAGTCTTATTAGTGCTCCCAGAGCACTGGATATTACGGGTGGCACCACTACTGAGCTACTGCACTATATATTGATTAGAAAAGACAACCGCTATGTCTACGATGTACGTCGTGACTTTAACGTAGAAACTTACAACTACAACAACGCAGGCGAGCACAACGGCAACTCAGCATCATTGCTGCTGGACGGCCCGCGAATCTTCTCAACTGACGACAACTCAGATAACGACATACCCGATCATATTCCCGTATGGAAGGAGCTAGACTTCAGTCTGGGCGTTACCGCATTCGGTAATCTCTGGTCCGGACCATTTCCTGAAGGGGATTTTGACGGCGTGATGCAAGTAGATTTTACTCGCTTCTACAACTATACAGGAGACGAGCTGAATACCACGCCTCAGTGGAGCGATGAGTTCATCGGTACTACACTGGACTTTGGCAAATGGCAAGTAGCCGACTGGTCTTTTCAGGAAACACAATTTCGATTAGAAAATATAAGGGTGCAGGACGGCAGCTTATTTTTACGAGTCAATCGAGGCGGCAGTATTGACTGGGTCCCTCCGGCTCTCCCAACACCAGTTGCTACTCAGTCGTTTAATATTGACTCTAACAGTCTAGCTACAACCAGCCCCGACACCAGCGTAGTTGTCGCAGACACAGAAGCCGCCAACTTTGAGGTATCCGGCGCGACAACACTGGATACCAATGAAATACAGGTTGGCGGTGGCGCTTTCGGATGGATTTATTTACTGCTGCTCGGCGGCTTTCTACCTATGCAACGAAGATTAAGCCCTGTTATCTGATATTGTCCGCCTGACCCTGCAGATCGGCAAACTCTTCAGAAACACTACGCCCTGCGTGTAATACTCCCATTCCCTGCAATTCTGTACATGCCTGTCACACAGAGCGAAATCTCTGTGAGTAAATTCACACTAACCCACATGAAATGAGATGCAGGCACATCGTTTACAACCCAAGTGTTTCATATTTGTGACAGTAAACCCAGCTTGGCATCGACATTTTCGATAAGATCGCGCCCTTCATTTTTGGCTGAAAAACCAACAATAAACAGGGGCTCTTATGACCATGCCATTCCGGTTCATCCTACTGCCAGCGGTGTTTTTGCTGTCTGCAATGCTTGTTACCACTCATGCACGAGCTCAATCTGCTTTCGGTGGTGAGATTATCAGCTTCAACACGTTTGGCGAAGGACTCTCTGTGACCAGAGCTAAAGCAGCTTCGACAGAAGGCACAGTGAGTAATATCTTCTTTTTTAACCGCGTAGATGAACCGTGGCTCGGCAACGAATGGTACGAGTATGACTGGGAACTCAGAGCTAGTTTCCCGGAAAACGGCTGGTCACAGATACGCGTCAGACCGCAAGGAGAGAACAAGCTCATCAGCGCTCCCGAAGAACTGGACATCGAGGGCGGCACCACTGCAGAGCTACTCCACTATATCCTGATAAGAAAAGACAACCGCTATGTCTACGATGTACGTCGTGACTTTAATATAGAAACTTATAACTATAACAACGCAGGCGAGCACGATGGCAACTCTGCTTCATCTCTGTTGGATGGGCCGCGAGTCTTTGTAAGCGACAACAGCTCAGGCAACCGCACACCCAATCATATCCCTGCATGGATAGAGCTGGACTTCAGTCTTGGCGTTACTGCATTCGGTAGTATCTGGTCTGGCCGATTGCCTAGCGGAGATTTTGACGGCTTGATGCAAGTAGATTTTACTCGCTTCTACAACTATACAGGAGACGAGCTGAATACCACGCCTCAGTGGAGCGATGAGTTCATCGGTACTACACTGGACTTTGGCAAATGGCAGGTCGCTGACTGGTCTTTTGCAGATACACAATTTCGATTAGAAAATATAAAGGTACAAGGTGGCAGCTTATTTTTACGAATCAATCGAGGTGGCAGTAGTGATTGGGATCCTCCTGCTCCCGTAACGCCAGTTGTTACTCAGTCGTTCAATGATGACTCTGACAGTATTACTACAAGCAGCCAGGACACGTTTGTCGAGACAAATACTGATACTTTTACCGATACTTTTGTTGACACGAGCACCGATACTGATGCGGGTACCGATACTTTTGTTGACACGAGCACCACTACTGATTCGGATACCGATACTGTTGTTGACACGAGCACTACTACTGAAGCGGCTTCTGATACTGTTGTTGATACAGGCACCACTACTGATGTGAGTACCGATACAGATGTTGATACAGGCACCACTACTGTTCCCAATGTGGACACCAGCGTTGTTGTGATAAATAAAGAAGCCACCAGCTTTGAGGTATCTGGCACGCCAATACTAGACGACACTATTGCAATACAGACCGGTGGCGGTGCTTTCGGGTGGATTTATTTGCTACTGCTCGGTGGGTTTCTTCCTTTACAGCGAAGATTAACCGCTGTTAGCAAGTTCGGTGAACCCTGCTGATCAGCTGTCGCATCGTTCAAAGGTATGCAATGCGTGTTTAAAGTGAAAAACTAAAGGGGTTCAGGTACATTATGTTTGAGCATTAAGTTAGATTTGAACTTAACATAACCAACTGAACCCCATTCTTTTCATACGCAACGAAAACGATCGATAATTATTTTTTCCCTGGCGCCCCGCCAGGGCGCATTCGCAATAGCAAAGGTTATACCGCGCTGACTCCCGCGTAATATACTACGGGTACTGAGAGCTAGTGGGTCGTCCCGAAAATTCTTACACACTTTTCTTCGCTACAGCCGCCATAGCTGCGTTTAAAAAACTTGAAGTGTTATGTTATACTGTATATTAGTACAGTATACTGAATTTTTATATGAGGCGAATATGAACGGGGAATTGAATTATCGCGGACTAACTGTAGCCGATGGTGTTGCACATGTCGAACAACACTACACCGTCGATGAGATGAAACAGGTCACCTGCTTCTCTGATCTTCATGAGTTGCTGGATGCAAATATGACGCTACCTTTCCCTGAAGACTGTGGTAACACATCGTGGCTAAACTTTTCAAATGCTGTAATTGCGGCATTTGACCTGAAAATAAAGCACAGAAACGCAAAGGAAGATGAATTTAAAGGGAAACATTAAATTCTCATTGTCTGATGCCAAACACCTGTGGCTTCCGAGTCAAATATTCCAACCAGGCCGACAACTTTTCAGATAACTCTCAAAACTGTCGAGAGTCTCCCGCATTCGAGTATCAAGATGTATATCGATGATGTTTTCCAGACTTTCCGGTATTTCATAACGATAGGCTGCTATAGATCCCGCCATCGTCGCTATGGTATCAACGTCACCTCCCATTGAGAGCGCCTTACGATATAAATCTTCCATGCCTTCGCTTTCAAAAAAGACCGCGATGGCAATCGGTATGGTATCTTTCGCGCTGACTGAAAATTCTACTGTTGGTCTGATTTCATTGAGAGATCTGAAACCCGCTTGTGCAATTGCGGGGAACCTTGTAACCAGTTCGGTGCGTAGCTCTTCATTGCTGGCTTTACGTTTAATAAGATAACCACACAAAGCAATCGCCTGAGCGCCTTCTATAGCTTCAGGATGATTGTGTGTGGGTTGGGCAGATTGCTCTGCCAGCGACAGCGCAACATCAAGGCTATCAGCCAGATCAATAATTGGTGATACACGCATAGCAGCACCATTGCCCCAACTGTCATTGCCAGTCTTTGTTGACTGCGCCCATGCAGTAAAGCCAGCTCCATAACCTGCGTTCGGATATGACTTGAACCAGGTTTTTAATGAATCTGTTAATGGAGTGCTACCGACTAG
>CAZKAQ010000161.1:0-7503 GCA_964550655.1 uncultured Granulosicoccaceae bacterium | reverse complement strand
GACTTCTACCGCGCAGACTCCTGGCCCGATAAATTGATGCCTGTAGTTTTTTACAACCCGACCTGACCACCTTTTTCATAGCGCAACCTGAGCCTGGCAAACCCGGTGTCCCGGTATTGGTTGAATGCCCGCCAGCCACCAACGGCATTCATCCCTGATAGAGAACAAACTATGGAAAAGAGTCTTTTTAAATTCATCTGGAAATACTCGAAACGAGCCCAGATAATTCAACTACTGATTACCCTTCTGACCTTTCCGGTTTTGTTTGCCACACTCGAACTGCCAAAGCGCATCATTAACGATGCAATTGGCGGAAGCGGTGAAAATATTGCTTTTCTGGGCATCGAGTTCAGCCAGCTTCAGTTTCTAATGGTCCTGTGTACCGGATTCTTTTTGGCAGTACTGGCAAACGGTGTATTCAAAATGCGGCTCAACACCATGAAGGGCCAGCTGGCTGAACGGCTCTTAAGACGACTACGCTATCAGTTACTGACACGGGTTCTGCGCTTCCCGAAATCGTATTTTCGAAATACAAGCCAGGGTGAGTTGGTGTCAATGGTGACTGCAGAAACTGAACCAATGGGCGGACTCATGGGTGACATACTATCCCTGCCTGTTCTACTGACAGGGCAGATGCTCACTATTCTGATATTTCTGTTCGCACAGAGCTTTTGGTTTGGCCTGGCTGCCATTGCATTAATACCGCTACAGGCGTGGATCATTCCTAAAATGCAGCGCCAGATTAATCTGCTTAACAAAGACCGTACACACGAGATTCGACAACTATCAACCGAAATTGGTGAGACTGCTGCGGGAGTGAGTGATATCCGAATCAATGGCGGATTGCGATACAGATTGTCACTGTTCTCCAACCGTCTGGGAAAACTGTACGACATTCGCTATGAGATTTATCAGAAAAAGTTCTTTATGAAATTTCTGAATAACCTCATCAATCAGCTAACGCCGTTTTTTTTCTACGCTGTTGGCGGCTACCTTGCAATTCAGGGAGAAATTACTGTCGGTGCTCTAGTTGCCGCTCTGGCCGCTTATAAAGATATGTCTTCACCATGGAAGGAACTGCTGGCTTTCTACAATGAAACCCAGGATATGGGTCTGAGATGGGAAGTGATAATGGAGCGTTTTGCGCCGGACTCGCTCGTTGAGAAGCACCTGATCGAAGGCGCCCCGGATGAAATCGTGAGCTTAAAAGGTGACATTGAGATCAGCGACGTAACTGTTCGAAATGAAGATGGTCACTCGGTACTGGAGAATATAAATTTATCCATTCCTCAAGGCGCTCGCGTCGCTGTTAAAGCTGACAACGATACTGCAGCCCTGGCATTTGCCGACCTGCTTACGCGCGAGGTAATTCCGCTACGCGGGTCAGTCAGGATCGCCGGCCGCGATTTAAACACCATACATCAGGTAACTCTGGCCAATCGTATCGGCTACGCCCATTCCAATCCGCAAATCCTGCAAGGCACCCTCGGTGAGAATCTCTTACTGCCTTTCAAAAACCAGCCGCTTGAGGGCATGTTTGATGAAGAAGACTTTCGGGAAAAAGCCGAGCAGTCAGGCAATAGCATAGATCCGCTGGAGACAGAGTGGGTAGACCCGACAATTGCAGGCTTTGAATCTTCAGAAGAGATAAGAGAATGGTGGTTTCAATTGGTCGAGGCGATGGGAATCGACGATTTCATGGTGCGACGCGCCTTGCGCTCGCGGCTTGATGTAGACCGCCAAAAGGAACTGACTGATGCAATTGTACGATTGAGGCCGGAGATTAAAAAACGACTCGAAAAGGCCGAAGTAGACGACATCTTCAAAAGGTTTCATCCAGATAAGTTTAATCCGCTGGCACCTTTGGGCAGCAATCTGCTTTATGCATTACCCACTCGCCCGCTAACGCAGCTATCACTTTCAGAAGAAGGTAACTTTGTGCGTATACTGCGTGAACAAGGGATTGCAGATGAGCTGGTGCAATTGTCCACAACACTGATAGAGAACCTGACTGCAACTTTCGGTAAGGATGGTACGAATCACCCGCTGTTTAAACGCTTGAATCTGGACGAAGGCCTCTATCAGCGCCTCAGCAAAATCATTAAAAAACGCCGCGAAGTTGGAGATGCCGAACTCCCGCCGAGGGACTATTCACTACTACTAACCGTACCTTTTGCCTTTTCCGCCGAACAAATCGGTCCGGCATTTGACGATTCTTTTAAAGAACGATTACTGCAAATTCGAAAGACCGATGCGCGACAGATGGTAAAAGGACTGGACGGGCTATTCGAAACTATTAGTCCGGAAAAATACTACCCCGTGATGACAGCGATGGGTAACGCTATATTCGGCCGTGTCTCGCGCATTGCCGGTGCGCGTGAAGAGTTAATCGAAGATATAGTCGTTGATGTTCTGAGTGAGCACGGATTACGACGACTTGCCGCACAATCAATCCACGATCTGGAGACATCGTCGGGCGGTAGCAACCTCCCCGCTGTATTCAGAGAGCGAGTGGCTTTCAGCCGGGCTGGAATAAAAAAACCGGATATTTTAATTCTTGCTAATTCCCTTGCAAGCCATGATGACAACGCGCGTCATCTGATGCGGGAACGCATAAGCGATCTGATGCCCGACACCACCAAAATTTTTATCGAACGCGAATTCACTAGTCCGCAAAACTATGATCTGTATGTTGAAATCACCGATGGCCGTATTGACGGCGAGACCCGAAAGGAAGAAATTGAAGATTCGGATGCAAGTCAGGACCTGAATCGAAAAATTGCGACACTTGCCAAAACCGATTTGTTTGGCAAGCTTAGTCGCAAACAACTACGCTTACTTGCGTTTGGCTCACAATGGTATGAAGCTGAGCCAAATCGAAAGATCTTTACAGCAGGTGAAGAAGCTGATGCAGCTTATCTGTGCGTTAAAGGTTTAGCCGGACTGTATTGGCCAGCATCTAATGGCGAAACAAGACTGGTTTCAGAAATAGTACCGGGACGAATGATCGGCGACCTCTCTATTATGCTGAGCCAACAACGCTCCCTTCATCTCATTGCTATAGAAGACTGTGTGTTTCTGCGTATCGGTGCCAACGATTTAATGGCGGTAATCGAAAACGACGCTATGGCGGCGTCGAGCCTGATGCGATCAGTCGCTGACAATTTATCAGGGGCCGTGGATACCCTGCGGACAATGCGCACCTATGCCACTGAACGTGGAATTGATTTCTCGGATTTTGATAGTAAAAGAGATAAATAGGAGTTTGCATAAAAGACACGCATGCATCAGGGGATGGCGATACGAATTTTCTGCAGGGCATTATAAAACTTACAGCAACTTCGTACGGCTTCTAAAAAGAATGATCAAACTTTACCAGGAAACCCTGCCTGCCAACTTCAAGGGCAAGAGGTGTATTTGCATTCTGATCACCGGATACTATTGAGCTATAAAAAGTTTTGACAATAAAGTTGCTTAGCCCTGCAGACACCAGAACATCAATCGGGTGATGCTCCTCAGCTTCGACCCGCGCCCAGGCAACAGCAGCAGCGCTGACATAAGTCCCCGTTTTTATCGATTTGCGCAGCCAGGGTTTTTCAACCGTTGCATTAAAATTTTGTTCTATCAGAATTGCTGAAGAGAAAGCGGCGCTGGAATGACCTGAGGGGAAGCTTCTGTCATCTCTGTTATTGGGACGCTCACGTCCAACGGTAACCTTCCCGATGCCGACAATACCTCCAATCAAACCAAAGGTCAGGGCATTGGCAGTAACCCGACGTGTCGGAAAGGCATTGTCAGTAGTGCCGGTAGGTGCAAAAACGCTGGAGAGAACCATACCGGCAACCAGTGCGTCTCTTAAGTTATCACTTACTTTACCTGCTCTACTCTGACTTCCATAAATTGGTGTCTCGTCAACGGCCCAGTCGGTAATGCGATTGTCCGTTCCGGTTACACCGATGGCGGCAGCAGTTGCCAGGGGCAACCAGGTTGCTGGCTCCCTGGCTGATACTTTTGCATCTTGTATCACCTGATCCATAGATGGCAGCGTATTTCTGATCACGCCACAACCGCTTGTCATGGTCAGAACAACTGAAAAGACTAACATTGGTAATCGGTTCATAAACCGTTACCACGATTATCTCCACTCTTGAGTGAAATAAAAGTTTTTTGTAATTTCATTATTTTCATGTACTTGGTTTGGGGAACAGTACCTGGTCTTTACGATCTCACAGATCGATAGCATAAACTAACGACATCCGGAAAGGTAAGTACAGAGATTACAGCGGTGGTACGGGTATGCGTCCGGGTACAGCAACAGAGCTATTAAATCAATGCCGACTACAAACAATCTATAGTCGGCACCTTGCTTACAACACTACGTTAATAAAACCGACACCCTGATCAGCGCAAACGATGTTAACTGTAAGCTGTCTTAAAAGCTGAAACCGGCGTTAAAGATACCTGCAGTTCGGTCTTCACTTACGGCAAGCCCCAAAGTCACCACAAAGGTACGATCCAGCCCCGAAATTGAAAGACCGCCACCTACAGATGGATGAAGGTCATCCTCGTCTTCGCCATCCAGAAAGACCCGCCCGACATCGCCAAAGACATACACGCCATACTCGGCTCGCGCCAGATATGCCGAGGCCTTTCCAAGCGATCGTCTTAACTCGACGTTACCAAATACTGACGCATCACCGGCATAGCGATTTGTCTCCGGTCCGCGCACATTATCAGCACCGCCGATGTAGGCCGCCTCTTGAAATGGAAAATTACCTGAAACATTCCTGCCACCGAAACGTAACGCCAGCAGTGATTTGGATCCTACATCGTAGAAGCCGGCAATCTCGCCCTCGATAGAGGTGAAAGAACCTTCCGCATCCAGCACCGACGGAGAGTGGCTACCCTTGACACGAAAGTGCAGACCGGAGCTGTTGAACACAGAACGATCACGGGTATCATAATCGAGGCCGGCGAAAAGACTGAGCCAGCCGAAGTCACCAACCCCGAGCGGTGCCAGATCGTTAAGCAAAGTATTTTCGTCCTCATCAATGGAGCTATAGTTGAGCCCAACGCCGGTAAACACGTTAACCGCAGGTGATACGACGTAGTTCAGACCCGGTGTAATCGCAGAACGCGTCTGATCTGTTTCGAACAAATCACTGCTCCCTTCATCAGACGTGTCATTACCGAAGCCAAAGAAATCGGCCATCGTGATACTGGATGTGCTGGCATCAAGTGTAAGCCGAAGTCGAGGATTCCAAAGTTGCCAAACGCCGGCGTACGTACCTTCAATGCCACCGTTTGAAGAAATACCGCCGGTAAATGAATGACGACTACTGAAAGGGGTTTTGCCAAACGCAAAGTTACTCTGAGTGAACCCTCCTCCCAGCACCAGGCCGTCGCTTGCATTGGCTCGGACGATGTAGTTAGGCACAATACTCGAGCGCCAGTCTCGCGGCCGGTCAGACTCGGGCGGTACGTTTTTGCTCGGCAGGCCTACTTTTTCAAACGCATTCGGCCCTTCACGCAAAGGCCTGTGGCGCTGCTCAAGCTCTGCAGTTTCCGTAAAGCGCAGATTCGCACCTGCACATCCCTGCAGACTATCGTTGGAATTGCTGCCGATCACATCAATTTTGATCGCGCCGCCATTAGACAAATTGTGACACACGAGGGTGTTCCGGCCGCCACGAAGATAGATGCGAAGGGATTCTGTATCCTGTGCATTCAATTGACGTTTAAAGTACGGCGCAGCTCCCGTGTTTAACGCGACACTTACTTCAAGTTGTCCGTCTCCAAGGTTACGCAGATCGACGCGCTCACTTTGATCAGTTGCCTGAACATCAACTTCAGCCGCCATATAACGATAAATACGTTCAGCAACCTCGGGTAGTTTGTCACGCCGCACCCTGAGCGTGCGCGCAAGTTTGGCAGCGCTTAATTCTTTGTATGCCTCCGGCATCAGATTTACTGCTTCATCGATCACATCATCTGTGATTCGATTGCGCAGGTCGTTGGCAATTTCGATCCAGGTATCACGATCGAGTTCTGCTAAAAACCAGCGATGGATCGGCCAGCCCTGCGTAGTCAGACCGAAGCTTGTCGGATAGTCTTCTTCAAATTTGAACAGTCGAGCTTCGAACGGTCGGGCCAGGGAAAGAAACGCACCCTCAAAATCGACAAATGCATTGTCACGGTCTTCCGGTACGGGTTGCCAATCCGGTTTACCGGGGATTTTGGCCCATCGGTGATTGTTGGCGTGGCGATCCCAGTCACCAAGGAAAAAATCGAACAAACGGAGTCGCAGCAACTCACGGGCATCGATTCTGACATCAGGACTGGCCAGCCACTGCGTCACGATATCAAAAGATTTGATGATCTCGGTTGCACCATTAAAACCTGCATGGCCTTCAGAAGCCGGTGTGGGAAATTCTTCAATGGTGCCAAGTCGGCCGGCGAAGAGTTCGCGAAACTCGCCAAGCGCGGGATCATCAGGCAGTAACACCAGCCGGGGAGTGTTGTGCAGTACCCCTGCCGCCTTCGCCAGCGGAGGCACCATACTGGTCGCTGCCGGATGAAGTGCTGCTTGCTGATCCTGAAAAATACGGCCTATGGCATGACCTCTTAAAGACTCGTGGAGGTTTAGTGCCTGGTCTTTAATAAGACTGCGAAAGGTATAGCTCTTACCGTCAGCCCCTTTTAATGCAAGTCCAAAGGTCTGAGCGCCCCCGACTCTAAACTGTGGTGTAAGACCACCAGCCTCGCTACTGAGGTCAAGGACTTCTATCTCTACCGGCGTGGTCCATAGGTCGCGATAGTCAGCACCGAAGAAAAAGCGCTTAACAGGCCCGGCACTCAAAGTCGGGTCAGCTACAATCTCCCGCGTTTCTGCAGCGAACAGTGAACCGCTGGTCACCAGCCCCAATACAATAACCAGCGGGTATAGCAACCGGTTAATCTGTCTGTAAGCTCCCGGAAAGCCATTGCATCCTTTAGACTCGATTATTGTTTTACGCACGAATACCCCGTTAATATTGTTTGAGCTTAAGCAAAGCAGACTATGTAGTTAAGATACTTTAATGGTCGATTTAGAATAAACCGGCCCTAACAGGCGTTAGCACAACGGTTAGTAATTCACTACACGCAACTATAGACACTACAACCATTTAAAACACATTAGAACATAATTTTTATACCTTACCGTTGCAAATGAGTTAGCTAACATAACAGCTTGGAATCAATCTAAACTTAAGAATACCATTGCTTAATAATGCGCAAACGGTTATCCGGCAAACTGAACCAACCAAAACAAACCATCGGTCCGACTCCTGATTAGAATGACGCAATACCACTAGCCTGCATTATTCACAAGGCGACCGGCGAAATTAGCTCTTATGTCTTTATTTATAGTGTTAGCAGAGAATATATGTTTAATTCTAAAATGACAGACTGTCTATTCGACACCAGAAGCCATTATCGCGTCACATCTCACCCGATCCCCTT
>CAZKAQ010000160.1:0-7713 GCA_964550655.1 uncultured Granulosicoccaceae bacterium | reverse complement strand
GACCCCCACACCCCCAGTGTGGTGCGCTACCAGACTGCGCCACGCCCCGACCGAAAAACAAGTATATCAGTGGCGGGCTGCTTATGCCTTGAGGATCTTCAGTACGTCTTCGAGTTCTTCGGTGAGTTGCCTGACAACCTGTTGTGCCTGCATGCCTTCTTCTTTGCCTGTGTCACCGGACAGCTGCAATCGCGCACCACCGATGGTGTAGCCCTGCTGGTAAAGGAGGTCACGAATGGTACGGATCAGCATGACGTCATGGCGCTGATAGTAACGTCTGTTACCACGGCGTTTGACCGGCTTGAGATCCGGAAACTCCTGCTCCCAGTAGCGAAGCACATGGGGCTTCACATCACACAAATCGCTTACTTCACCAATAGTGAAGTAACGCTTGTTGGGAATTGCAGGTAGTTCGTTATTGTTGCTGGTTTCCAGCATAGGCCTCGACTCGAGCTTTTAATTTCTGCCCCGGCCGGAACGTTACTACGCGCCGCGCCGAGATCGGGATTTCTTCACCGGTTTTGGGATTGCGACCCGGTCTTTCACTTTTAGAACGCAGGATAAAATTGCCGAAGCCGGAGAGCTTTACGTCATCTCCGTTCTCGAGCGCTACCCTGACTTCTTCGAAAAACTGTTCTACGAATTCTTTCGCCTCACGCTTGTTAAGGCCAATTTCGTCAAAAAGCATTTCAGCCAACGATGCTTTGGTCAGTGCCATGTTATGTCCTGAGTGTCGCGCCGAGATCCTTGCTTAGACCTTCGAGAATTTGCGACGTCGCTGTTTCAATGTCTGTATCGCCAAGAGTGCTGGAAAAATCCTGTAATATCAACCCTAAAGCGACGCTTCTTAGACCAACTGTAATGCCTTTGCCGGCATAAACATCCAGCAAACGCACCTCCCGTACAACATTCGTAGCATGCTTTTCAACACAGGCTTTGATCGTTGCGAACGGGATATCCTTGTCCAGTGTTACCGCAAGATCCCGTCGCACCGACGGGAACTTCGAAACCTCTATATAGACCGGCACACGCACTAGTTCAAGTTCGGCCATATCGATCTCAAACAGTATGGGCGCCTGCGATAAATCTAATGTTTTCTGTAACTTCGGATGCAGGCTTCCGAGCCAGCCTACTGTCTGATCGCCGGATTTGATGGCGGCAGAGATGCCCGGATGAAGCGCCGGATGCTGAGCTGGCTGTATAGAAAACTGCTTGCCACTGGCGGCATTCAACAGGGCTTCAACATCTGATTTGACATCATAAAAGTCAGCCGCAGACGGAGAGTCGCTCCAGTGCTCTTCCTGGCGGTTACCAGCAACCAAACCAGAGATTACTTTTTTCTGAATTAATTCATCAGCTTGTGGCACAAACTTAAGACCGCACTCGAAGAGTTTTATATCATTTTGCTGGCGATTTATATTGCTTTGCATGACATCGCAGAGGCCCAGCCAGAGCGTATGCCGCATCTCGGCAAGCTCGGCAGAGATCGGGTTGGCCAGCGCAAGCGCATCGATGTCCGGGTCGAAGCCTTTCTGACGCTGATCGACAAAGCTGTAACAAACCGCCTCCTGATAGCCACGATCAACCAGCAGTTGCGGCAAGGTGTTGGCAGGCATATCTGCCTCTGAACTCTGCGCGATGGTCGGCACCCAGGCCGGATTGGTGCGCGGGATATGATTAAAGCCATGCACCCTGGCAACCTCTTCAATCAGGTCTTCCTCGATGGCAATATCCCAGCGCCATGAGGGCGATGTTGCCTGCCAGCCGGTATCGGTTTTGTCGGCTTCAATACCAAGCCGATCAAAGATGTCGGAGACTTTCTCATCTGCCACCGCAACACCGAGGAATCGATCGAGCCGCTCGCGTTTGAGCGACACTTGCTCAAATGATCTCCGGTGCGCGTCATTGCGCACCTCAAATACCGGACCGACCTCACCGCCGACAATATCGACCAGTAGTTTTGTCGCGCGCTCCATGCCAAACATCTGCAGCTCGCTATCTATTCCGCGTTCAAAACGTTGCGCAGAATCTGTGTAGGCGTTGTAGCGTCGTGGCCGGCCCGCGATGCCCCGCGGCATAAACAGTGCGGCTTCAAGCATGATGTCCGTGGTGTTATCCGAGACACCGGTTTCATCACCGCCCATGATGCCGGCGATCGCCACGGCTTTGTTGTGATCTGCGATAACCGTAGTGTCGGCATCCAGTTCAACTTCGCGCCCGTCCAGCAGTTTTACTTTTTCTTTTGCTGTCGCCAACCTGACTTTGATACCACCATTTAACTTGTGCAGATCAAAGGCGTGCATCGGCTGCCCCATCTCAAGCATCACATAATTGGTTACATCAACCGATGCAGAGATAGATCGCACACCACTGCGGCGGAGCTTTTCAACCATCCAAAGCGGTGTACTGGCAGTGGCATCAATACCGCGTATTACGCGACCGCAAAAGCGCGCGCAACAACTGTCTGATGCTATCTCTACCGGAAATTCGTCCTGATGCGTGGCTTTTGCCGCAGCCACCATGGGTTCAATCATTGCGGTACTGTTGCGCGTACTGATCTCTCTGGCTATACCACGAATACTCAGGCAGTCACCGCGGTTGGGCGTCAGATCAATTTCAATGATGTGATCATCAAGATTCAGATACTCGTTAAGCGTGGCACCTGCAGGTGCATCTGTTGGCAGCTCATGCAAACCGGTTGCATCATCTGACAGTTCAAGCTCTTTGGCAGAACACAACATGCCAAACGACTCGACACCACGAAGTTTGGCGGGCTTGATTTTAAAGTTACCGGGTAACTCAGACCCTACCCGTGCAAATGGTACTTTGATACCGACTCTTGCATTGGGAGCACCACAGACCACATTGTGCAATTCACCGCTGCCATCATCTACCTTGCAGACGCGCAAACGATCAGCATCCGGATGTTGCTCCGCTGCTGTGATTTCACCCACCACAACACCGCTAAAATCACCGCCGGCAGAGGTATAGTCATCGACTTCCAAACCCAACAGAGTCAGTTGCTCTAACAGTTCCTCAGAACTGATGCCAACGTTGACCCATTCGCGTAACCACGATTCACTGAATTTCATGACGCGCTCTCAACAACGTGGGTAGCCACTGCAAATAGATTATTTGTTAAGACAGACATCTATATCGCCTCGTTAAATTGCTTGAGAAAGCGCAGGTCGTTTTCAAAAAAAGATCGTAAATCGGATACGCCGTAACGCAGCATAGCCAGTCGCTCTACACCCATACCAAATGCATAACCTGTGTACTCCTGGCTGTCTATACCGACACTTTTAAACACTTCCGGATGCACCATGCCGGAACCCAGTACTTCAAGCCACTTACCGGCGTTAGGGCCGTCCGGCATACGAATATCGACTTCTGCAGAAGGTTCGGTAAACGGAAAATACGAAGGTCTGAAACGAATATCAACATCATCTCGTTCAAAGAACAGCTTGAGAAACATTTCAAGATGTCCCATCAGGTCAGAGAAGGCGATATTTTTATCTACCAGTAATCCCTCAACCTGGTGAAACATAGGTGTATGGGTCATATCCGAATCACAGCGATACACCCTGCCCGGGGCGATAATTCTGATCGGCGGTGGATTTTTCTCCATATAGCGAATCTGCACCGATGATGTATGCGTTCGCAACAACCTGCCATCACCAAAATAGAAGGTGTCGTGCATAGCGCGTGCGGGGTGATACTCGGGAATATTCAACGCCTCAAAGTTGTAGTACTCGTTTTCAACCTCAGGCCCTTCTGATACTGCGAACCCCAGCTGTGCAAACAATGCGGTAATTCTTCTGACAGTACGGGTGACCGGATGCAAACCGCCTTCGCTGCGACCACGTCCGGGCAAGGTCACATCAATGGCTTCGTTTTTAAGTTGCTCATCAATGGCGGCAGCTTCAAGTGCAACGCGCTTTGTTTCAAGTAACTGTTGTAGCTTACGCTTACCTTCATTGATTTTCTGGCCCTGAGTTTTCTTTTCTTCCACCGGAAGAGAACCAAGACTTTTAAGCTGTGCAGTCAGCTGGCCTTTTTTGCCTAAAAACTCAACCCGCACAGAGTCCAGTGCCGTCAGGTCGGTGGCCTGTTCTATCTGCGTTTGTGCACTATTGATCAGGTCTTCGAGTGACATAGCGGGTTCCAGTAGTTTTATCGGTGCGGCAATGAGTTCAAAAGGCAAACAAAAACGGGAAAAGACATCAGGCTGTCTTTTCCCGTCGATTAACAATGCAAGGCCGATGCGTTACATCGGCACAACAAGCGCGCTAGGCGGCCTGCTGTAGTCCTGCTTTTGCTTTTTCTGCCAACTGACCGAAGGCAGCAGCGTCGTGGACTGCGATGTCCGCGAGCACTTTTCTATCGATTTCAATTCCAGCCTTGTTCAGACCGTCCATAAATCGACTGTATGACATATCGCACTGACGCGCTGCAGCATTGATACGTGCAATCCAGAGAGATCTGAACTGACGCTTTCGCTGACGACGGTCACGGTAGGCGTATTGGCCGGCTTTGGTAACAGCCTGCTTGGCGACTCGATAAACACGACTGCGAGCACCTTGATAGCCTTTGGCTTTTTTTAAGACTTTTTTGTGTCTGGCGTGCGCCTGCACACCACGTTTTACTCTTGGCATCCTGAGAGGCTCCTAGGTGTATGGCAGCATTTGAGCCACGAGGGCTTTATCTGCCTCGTGAACCATGGATTTACCACGCAAATGACGCTTTCGCTTGGTGCTCTTTTTGGTCAGGATATGACGCAGATGGCTTTGCTTGCGCTTAAAGCCGCCTCCGCCGGTTCGTTTGAAGCGTTTGGCCGCTCCACTATTACTCTTAATCTTTGGCACAGTGAACTCCCGTTCAATTGTTTAAGCCACTAACAACATGGCGGTTTATAAGTAATGGCCCGGCCGAGTCGGAGTATGTACTACGGCGCGGTACCTTGTTGTAGCCCGGAAGATAAATCCCGGAGACGCCTTACGGCGTTTTGTGTGGTGCGAGCACCATCACCATTTGTCGACCTTCAAGCTTCGGGTGTTGTTCTACCACACCATATGGCTCAAGATCCGCCTCAATCCGCTGCAACAACTTCAGCCCGAGATCGCGGTGTGCCATCTCACGGCCTCTGAAGCGCAGAGTGATTTTGGTCTTATCCCCGTTTTCGAGGAATTTAATAAGATTGCGTAGTTTAACCTGATAATCCGCATCTTCGGTACTGGGTCGGAATTTTATTTCCTTCAGTTGTACCTGTTTTTGCTTCTTCTTGGCGCTGTGCTGCTTTTTACTCGCCTCAAACTTGTACCTGCCGTAATCCATTATCTTACAGACAGGAGGATCCACGTTCGGTGAAATTTCGACCAGATCCAGGCCCGCCGCTTCGGCAGATTTGATGGCTGACTCTATATCTACAACCCCGACTTGCTCTCCGTCCTGGGCTATGAGTCTGACTTGCGGAACCTCAATTTCATGGTTCCGCCTATTCGCTTTTGGTGAAGCTATGGAATAATCCTCGTTAGTTGACTCTGAAAATATAGCACAATCAATTCTTTATGTATCTTTCAAAGCATTGCGACCGCAACTCGCAATTTCTTCGTTTAGACCGGCAATGAAAGTGTCGAGGTCCATCGGGCCCAGTTCTTTCGCATCGCGCGTGCGAACCGACACTTTACCGGATTCAATTTCCTTGTCACCTACGACAAGCATGTAAGGCACTCTGTCAAGAGTTGCCTCTCTGATTTTAAGTCCAATTTTTTCATTTCTCAAGTCAGTATGGGCCCTGAACCCTTGATCCGACAGGGTTTTTTCCATTTTCTGACAAAAATCCAGCTGTTTATCCGTAATGTTGATGATCCGCACCTGATTGGGCGCCAGCCACAACGGCATTTTTCCCTCGTGCTGCTCGATCAGAATACCAATGAATCTTTCGAATGATCCGAGCAAAGCGCGGTGCAGCATAATGGGGGTTTGCCGGTCGCCGTTGGCATCCACATACACTGCGCCGAGCCGCCCAGGCATGGAAAAATCCACCTGCAGGGTACCGCACTGCCAGACTCGACCGATGCAGTCTTTGAGAGAGAACTCAATCTTCGGGCCATAGAACGCTCCCTCGCCCGGCAGCTCTTTCCACTCAAGCCCTTTGGCATCGAGCGCATCGGCCAGTGCTTTTTCTGATTTATCCCAATCTGCGTCGCTGCCAACGCGGTTTTCCGGCCGTGTAGACAATCGATAGATAACTTCAGTGAAGCCAAAATCTTCATAGACGGAATGCAGAAAATCTATAAACGCCGCAGACTCGGACTGAATCTGTTCTTCGGTACAGAAAATATGTGCATCATCCTGGACAAATCCGCGTACCCGCATAATGCCGTGCAGCGCGCCTGATAATTCGTTGCGGTGACAGGAGCCAAACTCTGCCAGACGTAACGGCAACTCACGATAACTACGCAATCCCTGATTGAACACCTGCACGTGACACGGACAGTTCATCGGCTTTATCGCGAACTTGCGATCTTCGCTGCTGACGGCAAACATGTCATCACCGAACTTGTCTGCATGACCGGACTTCTCCCACAAAGACATATCGACAATCTGCGGGGTGTTGATTTCCTGATAGCCCTGTTCAATCTGACGCTTGCGCATGTATTGCTGCACTGACTGATAAATTGACCAGCCGGCCGGGTGCCAGAACACCATGCCGGGCGCTTCTTCCTGCAGGTGAAACAGATCGAGCTGCTTTCCGATCTTGCGATGATCACGCTTTTCAGCTTCTTCAAGCCTGTGTAAATAGGCTTTTAAATCTTTTTTGTTTGCCCAGGCAGTGCCATAAATTCTTTGCAACATGGCATTGTTTGAGTCACCCCGCCAATAGGCACCGGCGAGCTTCATCAACTTAAAGTGACCAAGCTTGCCGGTATCCGGCACATGCGGGCCACGGCACAGATCGGTGAAATCACCCTGCTCGTACAAAGACAAAACTTCATCCTGAGGAATATCACTGATAATTTCAGCTTTATAGTCTTCAGACAGATCGGTAAAAAACTCTACCGCTGCATCGCGAGGCAGCTCACTGCGAACTATAGGGATTGCCTGTTTGGCAAGTTCGGCCATACGCTTTTCAATGGCTTCAAGATCTTCCGGCGTAAATGTGCGTTCATACGAAAAGTCGTAATAGAAACCATCTTCAATAACAGGACCGATGGTCACTTGCGCTGTCGGGTACAGCTGCTTTACCGCCTGCGCCATCAGATGCGCAGTTGAATGACGGATCAGGTGCAGCCCGTCGTCATCTTTCGCGGTGACGATTGCGAGCGTGGCATCGCTGCTAATCTGGGTAGTTGAATCAACCAGTTCGCCGTTTACAACACCCGCAAGGGTTGCCTTGGCGAGACCGGGGCCAATGTCTGCAGCAATGTCTGCAACGGACACAGTATCAGAGTAGTCGCGCTGACTACCGTCTGGCAGAGTAATGGAAGGCATGATATTTCCTGTCAGTGGTGACCCATACGTGAGGCCACATGCTTTAAATGTAAGTAGTGAGAGACAGAGTTGCTCTGTATCTGGCGGAGTATAGCTTATAAAACCAATATCAAACAGGAGACCCGCTAAGGTTTAACGAACAGGTAAGATCAACCGCGGTCATCTAACCTGCATTATTCATGAGGATTCGGCGCCCAGAGTCAATAGCGCTAAACAGGT
>CAZKAQ010000159.1:0-7722 GCA_964550655.1 uncultured Granulosicoccaceae bacterium | reverse complement strand
ATTAAGGACATAAAAGCCAAATTGGCTGGTCGCCTCATGAATAATGCAGGCTAGACATTGAGTGTTTTACTGAGAGTGCGCTGCAGTTAAGTATAGTTCACCGCAAAAAACACGCGCAGCAGACGCAAAAAATAGGGTTACAAGCTATGGCAAACTGCTGGTGCGGTTATTTTCTTCATTGCCAGTTTGTCTAAGGTTTTTGCAAACGACGTAGTCTTGTTGATCATCTTCAGGCGCTGATCCGGTGTTTGCAGATTGATGTAGTCTTTTATGAAGTTTGTCCATAGCTGTTCATTAGCACGCCATTCATCAGGGTAGGCAGTTTCCGTCATACTCCATGCAGACTCTATGTGCCGAGTTACGCTGTTGTGAAAACCCGCCTGACCACGCTGCGACAGCAGCATAATATATTTATCCGTCCAGGCTTCTCTGAGCACAAAACGCTGCGAACCCAGACTGATCTGATTTTGTAGTGTCTTTCGCAACGCTGCAGTCTGCGCATCATTGAATCTAAAGCCGGACCGCCTTCCCCACTTGGTTATCAATTTGGCTCTTCTTTCAATTCTTTGTTGCGGGGTCTCTGAATTGTATTCTTCTAAATCCTGTTTCAGTTCTTTACGTGACCTGAAAGCTATCTGATTGACTTGCTCATCACTCAGATTAGCAAGCAGGTCAGCAGAAACATTGAATGGATTACAGGCACGCATATCATCAGAGAAACCGCGTACAGCAATCCACCAGCCTTGCGCTTCATCAAATGAAAGTGTATCTGTAGATTGAACATCGGATGCAATGGTGCGTAGGAAATCAGAATAACGATTCAGTTGCGTTGTTCTGTGCCAGCTATGATAAGACGCTGCAAGTGAGTCTATTTGCGTTACCTGCGCTTTATTGTAATTAGCGTAGTACTTAAATCGTTTGGCTGAATTAGATCCGAACCTGTCATACACCTGGCCCACCACCAAACTACTGCTGCAACCAGCCAACACCGTCAGTGCTATCAGTAATAAAAAAACAGTTTTGAATTTCAATATCATCGTTATATACGTGAGACTATAGCTGCAGTTTTAGTATCGCCTGTGTTCGGTGTGCCGGCAGGCTCAATTAACAACAGATGCGTTTCTTCCTCTGCCATCGGGCAATGTTCAACACCTTTCGGTACCACGTAGAGCTCGCCCGGATTGAGTTCAACATTTCCGTCGCGCAGCTGAATGGTCAGTTTGCCCGACAGAACCATAAAAAAGTCATCAGTGTCCTCGTGTGAGTGCCAGTTAAATTCACCCTGCACTTTCACCACCATCACATCGTGGCCGTTGAACTCTGCAATTGACTTCGGCGACCAGTGATCAGAGAACTTTGCGAGCTTATTCTGCAAATTGATACTTTTCATGTAACTATTCAGCCCGTTTTACAGAAGCTATACATCACAAATCTATGAATATAGTAGTTTGAGATAATTCGGGGGCACGCCCGTTGTGCTCTGGAACCTGAGCAGAACAACCACAGGGTTGGCGCGTTGGCAGGTAAGGTCGTCCCGGAACCGTATGCCGACATTTCAACAGCGCAAAATCACCCGGTCCGCGCTGTGTCGGGATACAATACCAAATTCAATCTCACCGTTGTTGTTATGGCCAAAACAAAACTCAGCTACAGTTGCCGGGCCTGTGGCGCGTTGACGCCCAAATGGAGCGGCCAGTGTGCTGACTGTGGTGAGTGGAACACCCTCGAAGAATCTCTGGCAGCACCGGCCGGCAACAAAAAAGTACCACGCTTTGAGGGCTACGCCGGCAAGTCGGTAGTAACTTCAATCGAAAATGTCAGTCTCGAGGAAGAACCGCGAATCAGCAGCGGCTTAAGTGAGCTGGATCGGGCACTGGGCGGTGGCCTGGTACCGGGCTCGGTAACACTGATTGGCGGTGATCCGGGGATAGGTAAATCAACCTTATTGCTGCAATGTCTGGCCGCCATTTCCAGCGAATATCCAACCCTGTACGTGACCGGCGAGGAATCACTGCAGCAGGTGACACTGCGCGCACGAAGGCTGGGTCTGCCGGCGAAAAACCTGCGTTTACTGACCGAGACAAGCGTCGAGTCAATAACCACGCACGCGCAAAAAGACCAGCCACAGATTATGGTGGTTGACTCTATTCAAACTGTTTATACCGATCAGCTGCAATCGGCACCTGGCTCGGTAGCGCAGGTTCGAGAGTCGGCTGCCCATCTGGTGCGCTTCGCCAAGCAAAGTAATATTGCCATGTTTGTCGTTGGCCATGTAACAAAAGAAGGTGCTCTGGCAGGTCCCAGGGTTCTGGAACACATGGTCGATACCGTGCTCTATTTTGAGGGCGATACCAACAGCCGTTTCCGCGTCATTCGCGCCATCAAGAATCGCTTTGGCGCAGTCAACGAGCTCGGCGTTTTCGTGATGGAAGAAACCGGACTCAAAGGCGTTAAAAATCCGTCAGCATTGTTTCTGTCACGCCACGATGAACCGGTCGCAGGCTCGGTCATTATGGTAACCCGTGAAGGTTCACGGCCGCTGCTGGTTGAAGCCCAGGCACTGGTCACCGGCGGGCACGGCAGCTATCCGCGGCGCGTCACGCTCGGACTCGAGCAAAATCGCCTCAATATGTTACTCGCGGTGCTGCAGCGCCACGCGGGTGTTACCATGCACGATCAGGATGTATTTATTAATATCGTCGGCGGAGTACGTATTTCAGAGACTGCGGCAGACCTTCCGGTGCTGTTGGCGGCGATGTCATCATTCAGAGACATTACACTCGACAACAAGCTCGCGGTATTCGGTGAAATCGGCTTATCCGGTGAGGTACGGCCCGTTTCCAACGGGCAGGAACGGCTGGTAGAAGCACAGAAGCATGGCATCACGCGCGCGATAATTCCATTTGCAAACAAACCTCGAACAGCTATAAACGGCATAGAAGTGATTGCAGTTAAAAGACTCACTGATGCGCTCGAGCACTTATAGATTTGTTGCAAAGAGTCAATTCCTGTCAAGCACCCCGATCAGAACATAGGCCAAATACAATCATGAGTAAAAAATCCCCGGCAATTCCAAAAAGCACAAAATTCGAGGATGCACTGACCGAACTCGAACAACTGATTGAAAATCTCGAAGGCGGCGATCAGTCACTCGAAGAATCACTGGTTCAGTTCGAACGCGGTATGAAACTCAGTAAGTTCTGCCAGCAGTCATTAACTGACGCTGAAAATAAAATCAAAATCCTGACAGACAAAGATGTAGACGGCCCGCTCGAGGATTTCGAATCGTGACAGAGTCGATCACCGACAGGCTGATCTACTATCGCAACCAGGTTGATCGGGCACTGCTTAAACAGTTGCCTGAAGCCAATCAAACCGGCACCACGCTGGAAGCTGCCATGCAGTATGCCACCCTCAACGGTGGCAAGCGCATCAGACCGGTTCTGGTCTATGCCACCGGTAAGGCGTTTGGTGCAGATCCCGAAATTCTCGATGTCCCCGCCTGCGCCATTGAATTCATGCACGCCTATTCTCTGGTACACGATGACCTGCCCTCGATGGACGATGACGACCTCCGACGCGGTAATCCGACATGCCACATCAAATACGGTGAAGCCACCGCTATTCTTGCCGGTGATGCATTGCAGGCACTGGCCTTCACCACACTGGCCATTTCGCTGAAAGACAAGCTCGACCCGTCGACCATCATCAACATGATGGATGAACTCGGACGCGCCAGCGGTATCGAGGGCATGGCAGCCGGCCAGGCAATTGACTTACAGGCAGTCGGGCAAACCCTGGAACTCGACCAGCTCGAAGCCATGCATCGCCGCAAAACCGGCGCACTCATCAAAGCCAGTGTGGTATTGGGCGCTACCTGCGCTCATGTTTCCGATGTCTCGATACTGGCAAATCTGCGCACCTACGGTGACGCCATCGGCCTGAGCTTCCAGATTGTCGACGATATCCTCGATGTTGTCGGCGACACCGAAGTACTTGGCAAGACCCAGGGCGCTGATATCGCTTTGAATAAACCCACATTTCCGTCGATAATGGGGCTCGACGGAGCGCGCGCCCACGCAGATCAACAGCGGGATCGTGCAATCGATGCTCTGCAAGGCTACGGAGCAGAATTTGACGAGTTGCGCGATCTGGCAAGCTACATCGTCAGCCGATCACATTAAATGTTATAAAGGCGGGTTGGTGGCAGTATTAGCCGGCGCAAAAACACAGCAGTGCTTACCCCATGACCTTAACCAGTGAACTGAATGATCAATAATAACGACTACCCGCTGCTTGCGACTGTTCAACAGCCAGGGGACATCAAAGATCTCACTACAGATCAGCTCGTCGAGCTGGCCGATGAAGTGCGCGCCTACCTGGTTAATTCTGTTGCTCAAACCGGTGGCCATCTCGGTGCCAGTCTCGGCACTGTAGAACTTACCGTAGCGCTGCATCACGTATTCAACACCCCGCACGACAGACTGGTCTGGGACGTCGGTCATCAGACCTACCCACACAAAATACTCACCGGTCGACGTGACCGCATGAACACCATGCGCAAGCACGGTGGACTGGCAGGCTTTCCAAAACGCAGCGAAAGTGAATACGATACCTTCGGTGTCGGCCACTCAAGCACATCGATCAGCGCGGCACTCGGTATGGCACTGGCGGCTGAACTAAAAGGCGAAGAAAGAAAAGTTATTGCCGTCATAGGTGATGGTGCCATGACTGCTGGCATGGCATTCGAAGCATTGAACAACGCCGGTGATCAAAAAGCCAACCTGCTGGTCATACTCAACGACAACGACATGTCGATCTCACCAAACGTTGGCGCACTGAATAAATACCTGACCAGAATACTTTCCAGCCGCACCTACTCCGGTGCACGCGAAGGTGGTAAAAAATTGCTGCGCCACTTTCCTCCGGTTATGGAATTTGCCAAACGTACAGAAGAACACATGAAAGGCATGGTGGTGCCGGCGACCATGTTTGAAGAACTTGGTTTTCAATACTTCGGCCCGGTTGACGGCCACGATCTGCCCAACCTTGTCAAAGTACTCAATAATCTGAACAACCTGCAGGGCCCGTTGCTGCTGCACGCCGTCACACAAAAAGGCAAAGGCTATAAATATGCAGAAGAAGACTCACTCGCACTGCATGCAGTAACCCCGTTTGATCCCGCAACCGGAAAAAAAATATCCTCCGGTGGCAAAGCAAGCAGCGGCCCCACCTACACCGAGGTGTTCGGTAACTGGCTGTGTGACATAGCAGCCAAAGATGACAGAATCATCGGTATCACCCCTGCTATGCGTGAAGGATCAGGCCTGGTCGAGTTTGAAAAACAGTTCCCCGAGCGTTACTTCGATGTCGGCATAGCCGAACAACATGCGGTCACTCTGGCTGCAGGTCTTGCCTGCGAAGACATGAAGCCGGTTGTCGCTATCTATTCAACTTTTATGCAGCGCGCCTATGATCAGGTGGTACACGATGTCGCAGTGCAAAATCTCGATGTATTATTCGCCGTAGATCGCGCAGGGCTGGTCGGACCAGACGGCCCTACGCACGCCGGCAACTACGATTTCTCCTACCTCAGATGCCTGCCGAATATGGCTGTCATGGCACCCGCTAACGAAAATGAATGCCGCCAGATGCTCTACACAGGTCTGCAACACAAAGGGCCGGTGGCGGTCAGATACCCGCGTGGTAAAGGTCCGGGGGTAGCAGTCGAACAGCAAATGACAGCACTGCCATGGGGCAAAGCCGAAGTCATCAGCAAGGGCGGCGGCATTGCAATACTCGCTTTTGGCAGCATGGTCGAACCCGTTATCAGTATCGGTAAAAAGCTCGGTGCAACGGTTGTAAACATGCGCTTTGTGGTACCACTCGATGAAGCGTTAATAAAAGAAATAGCTGACAGCCATGATCACCTGATCACGGTTGAAGAAAATACCATTGCCGGTGGTGCAGGCAGCGCAATTAACGAGTGCCTGAATAAATTCAGTTTAAGTAATCGGGTACTCAACATCGGCCTGCCCAACTGTTACGATGAGCACGGCGAACGCGAAGAACTACTGGCCCAGTGCGGTCTTGATAAAGAAAGCATAGAGAAAAAAATAAACCGCTTTCTGGATACCGGCCAGCTGTCTTCTATTGCTGAACAATTTACCGTTACCCGGTAGTACTGGCCACTACACGCTAACGGCACCGCCGAACTTTACCTATGAACGCTATCACTGGTTATGACTGACACTCCCGGCTCGAACGCTGCGATGCCTGACGTACAAGGCTATAAAGATTCGCGACAGCTCGACATCAACCGTGTCGGCATAAAAGCTATACGCAGCCCGGTCATCGTGCACGACAAATCTGCACCACAACACAGCGTTGCAACATTCGCGCTGTCTGTGTTTTTGTCTAAAGACAAAAAAGGCACTCATATGTCGCGCTTCACCCAGCTGCTGAATGACTATCGACAATTTGAAATTTCAGCGCAAACCATCTCTGAAATTCAAACTGAAATGTTAAGTCGCCTTGAAAGTGAAGCCGGTACTATCAGTATGCAGTTCCCCTACTTTATAGACAAAGCAGCACCGGTCACAGGCCAGACAGGTATGCTCGACTACAACATCACCCTGCAGTGCACCACATTAACCGATGGCGCCACTGAAACCAGAGTCCGGACTGACATCCCGGTTACAACACTCTGCCCCTGCTCAAAAGAAATTTCAGATTACGGCGCACACAGCCAGCGCTCTGTTATTTCAATTAACGCACTGCTGCACAAACAAAACGACTTCTACTGGGAAGATGTCATTGTGAATGCCGAACAACAAGCATCAGCTCAGCTCTACAGTCAGCTCAAACGCGCCGATGAAAAATACGTTACCGAACAAGCCTACAACAACCCGCGGTTTGTCGAAGACCTGATTCGCGAAGTTGCCACCACCCTGAATGACAACCGGAATATTTCAGCCTATGAACTGGAAGTTGAAAATTTCGAGTCCATTCACAACCATTCTGCATGGGCGCAAATTGTCAGATAAACTATAATTAGTACCAAAGATACTGGAAACCGGTCAATGCAATCACCACCAGGCGCTGATCGTATACCCTATGAACCCAACAGAGCGTGCCGATCGTGAGCAAAAAACTCTCTAAATCCCAGAAAGCCAAAAAAGCGGCTGCAGCCCAGCAACCCTCGCTTTCGCGCCGGAAATTCATTGTTATACCGGCTGTTGCGGTCGCCATAGGCGCCACCGCTTTCGGGCTCAACGCCATTGAATCAAACAAGCGTGAACTGCACGACTTAACCGTCATAGGCAACGGCAAACCCACGCTGGTTCAGATCCACGATCCCAAGTGCCCAACCTGCAGACGCCTTAAAAAAATAGTCACCAATGCCGTGGGCGGCAACGACCAGCTACAGTACCGGCTGGCGGACATCACCACCAGCGAAGGCAAAGCCCTGCAGGAAAAACACAACGTACCTCACGTCACATTGCTCTATTTTGACGCCAAGGGAAAACACGTACACACCACGCAGGGCATTCAGGAATCTGCTGCAATCAAACAAGCCGTGCAACAACTCTTCGGCGCACAAAGCTAACCGACAGTAAAGATAAAAGCATCCGACAGTTCAGCACGTCACACTACTGAACTGTCAGGCTAGCCCGGACTATTCATGAAATGGCGAGCATATCGCGCAGAGATTTGTTTTCA
>CAZKAQ010000158.1:0-7749 GCA_964550655.1 uncultured Granulosicoccaceae bacterium | reverse complement strand
GATAAAGATGGCTGTGATGATTAAGCGTGTCACGCAGCCACGCCACCCGCTTTGCAATATCAGTTTTAGCCCGCTTTGCGATATCAGTTTTAGATGGACCAGATGGCATTTGAAAAGCCCCTCAGCAGAAACAAAACGGAGGCAATGCTCCGACAGCGCTATTGTATTGGAAAGTCGAGTTCGGCCGCCAGTACACAAAAGACTATTCAAAGCGCGACAGTGGTTCCGGCGCGTAGCGCTGAACGCCTGTTAGCGCACGTAATTGGGCTTAAACTTAACCCGCACACTGGCATCATCCGCAAGGTGTGCCATTAATTTTTTATAGAAAAGCCCTGAAACAAAAAATATAAACATTGAAATTACAAGAAAATACAAGCCTGCAACACTGAAATGCAGAAATACATTGTAATCACGCTCAAACAGTTCCCCGGCTTTGTTCATCAGATCTTTTTGTTCGTTAATCACCGGTAACGTAAAGTAAACCAGTGCTGTGGCATGAAATAAAAACACCACTTCATTGGTATATGCCGGCCATGAAAGGCGTAATACATTGGGCCAGGTAACCGTTTTAAAAATCTGCCAGCGGCTCATACCAAATGCCTGCGCCGCTTCCATTTCACCCTTGGGCAATGAGCGCAGTGCACCATAAAATATTTCTGCTGCATAGGCACTGGTGTTAAGTATCAGCACCAGCGGTCCGATAAACAACGGGTGCATAACAATATGATCAATACCCATTGGCTTCCAGTGACTCAGGTTAAACGCCAGCATGATCGAATAGAACATAAAAAACTGAATAAACAATGGCGACCCTCTAAACGCATAAATATACGTACGGGCAACTCGAGACACGACTCTGTTGGAACTGTTTTTCATTACAGCCAGCAGAATCGCGAGCGGAAATCCGACGGGTATCGACGCCAGTGCAAAGTAAATATTAAAAGTTGCAGGTTTGGCGAGCGTGATGATGTCCTGCACTATCGCGTTATTGAGCAGCCAGTCCACGTTAGTCTTCTCCGTGGAGCGCAAGCCCGCGACTGGCTCTGCGCTGCAACCATTCAAAAATACGTTCCGATATCACGGTAAGCAATATGTAGAACAAAAAAAGTACAAAATAGTATTTCCAGCGCCAGTCCGGATGCACCAAACCCGCACGTGCAAAATAGTTGGGTGCACCCAGCCTGTCAGCCCATTGAACTATGTCGGCAATTTGCAGCAACGACAAAAAACTTGTCGCCTTGAGCAGCAACATCCACACATTTGACAACCCCGGTAAGGCATATACCCACATCTGCCTGACCTGGAAATTCCAGAACACCTGACGTTCTGTAAAACCGAAGGCTCGTGCGGATTCCAGCTGACCTTTCGGTACCGAGTTCATCGCACCATGGACCACGTTGGCCGCAAACGCCCCATAGACAATGCCAAGCGATACACAAGCCATGATGAAATATTCAGTGGTGGACAGATACCACTGTGCCGCCTCGCATGGCGGCCAGGCCGCTCCTGCCAGTTCTTCAGCAGTACACAGGCGGCGTGACATAACAAACTCAACCAGCTGCTCAAAAGCCAATGGAAAAAACAGAAAAAACAGCACGTCAGGTATGCCGCGCACCATGGTGGTATAGGCAAGCCCCAGCCACCTGAACGGTGCAAAGCCGGAGCGACGGGCCGCAGCCCCAAGTAAACCAAACAACACGGCAAGCAAGGCACCAAAGACCGCTGCCATCAGGGTAAAACGCACACTCGCATACCAGGCGAGATGTTTACCATTGGTAAAGTATTTAAACCAGTTTCCTGCCTCTTCAGAGACATGCAACGAAACGAAGTTGATAAGAGTTTCAAGCATCGACAGATATTAACACTGACCACGGGCTCTGGCAGTGCTTTATCTGAATCTAATGACACAAATAAAAAAGCCGGAGCGTACTACGCTCCGGCTTACGGGTAAAACAATACTACTAACAAATTACTCGGTCTAACTACTCGGCCCAACTACTCAGCATAGAAAGGACCAACTTCAAAAAATTCCATGATCAGCTTATCGACAGTACCATCAGCTTTCATCTCTTCAAGTGCGGTACCAAGCTGTTTAGCAAGCTCGGCGTCATCTTTACGCAGACCCATGGCAACACCACCACCGATAGCCACATCCGGGCCTACAAATTCAACTGCACCACTGCTGCCTTCGATAACAGGCGCAAGGAAAGAGTTATCTGCCAGCAGCACATCAATGTTTCCTGCCATCAGATCAGCGACAGACTGATCGGGAGTTTCATAGGTCAGTATGGTGTTATCACCGGCAAGGTTATCTTCAAGGTAGGCTGCCTGAATAGTTGCACCCTGTGCGCCGATCTTGAGTCCCTTGGGATTGTCCCAGTCGACAGACAGATCAGGTGAGCCGGCATACTTGGATGGATCCGGCGGGTAGTAGTCAGCACTGAAATCAATGGTTTCTTTACGCTCGTCGGTGACTGACATGCCTGCCATAATCACATCGTAGTTTCCAGCCAGCAGATTGGGAATGATTGAATCCCATTCATTTACCACCCACTCACACTTGAGATCTGCACGTTTGCAGAGTTCATTACCAAGCTCGATTTCAAATCCGGCAAGATCACCACTGTCATCAAGGAAGTTCCACGGCGCATAGGCTCCTTCGGTGCCAATACGTACATCAGCAGCCAGGCTTGCACCTGTACTGAAAAGCGCACCGAGTGCTACGCTAATTACTAATTTATTCATCTATATTCTCCGTTACAAGAGTGTCGGTTGCACAGCCCATCGGGCCGGGCATCACCAGTGAAGGATACTTTAACGAGCTTAAAAAGTCGCTCTTTTCCTCTGACCTGAAGTCAGTTTTAAGCCCGCATCAGGCTGAGAATTGAAGAACTGTTCCACATTTTTAACAACACCATAGATAAAACTGCAGTGGAAATTAGATTGAAAATCTTTGTGGCTCGAATAGATGCCGGTTGTTAGCGAAACATCGTCGGATAGTTACCACTAAACATCTGTCGCAATCGGAAAACTTCTCAACCCTGATCAAGCGAGGCGATTGCTGCCAGTGAGACCGGTCGAAGTGGCGGGCGCACCCGGAACTGACCGACTTCAGCGCGGGAACGTCCTGTTTCGCGGGCGATGATTGACTCGACCGCAGGACCACACATACGTCCCTGACATGCGCCCATACCACAGCGGGTAAATGACTTCACCTGATTGGGACCATGACAGCCGTGACTCACCGCCTCTACAATCTGCGCTGCGGTAACGCTTTCACAACGGCACACCAGCGTATCACCCGAGGCACACAGCAATGTATCAGCCACTTTGTATTTTGATACCAGAAACGGCCTGATAGATTTATCACGTTTAGCTGCATCGCATTCCGGTACTGCAAGTTTATTTCTTTCTGACTCAGTGATTACACCTGCCCGAAACAGAATATCAAAGCTTGCAAGTGCTGCATCATACTCTGCATTGTAAGCACCGTTTACTGATGCGTTATCACCGCAAACATAAACACCTTCAACACGGCTTGCACCCCATTCATCAAGCACCGGTCGCCAACACTGTGCACTTTCATCCAGATAACACTCAACACCGATCGCGCGTAAAAGTTGTGTTTCAGGTACAACACCATGGTGACTAAGTAACAGATCAGTTTCACAGTTAAGGGTTTTTCCACTGGCAGTAAACTCGACACCCTGAAGCCTGTCATCACCATAAGCGGTCACAGACGTGACATGCTTATAGTGAGCAACGCCTGCAGCTCTAATTGTTTTGAGCAGATTAAATCCGTCCCGCAGGTAACTGACGGCTTTTAAAGCACGGGGAAGATGTCTTAACGCTTTTATCGAATTGCGAAATGATGTGGTATCGAGTATTGCAGCAGGTGGCAGATTGGAAGCGATCAGTTGTGTTGCATACAAATACAATAACGGACCGGAACCAAACAACACCGGCGCAGCCTGCGGTACGGCACCGGCAGACTTCAGCATAATCTGTGCGGCGCCCACCCCCATCACACCGGGTAACTCCCAGCCCTTAAAAGGCACTGGTCGCTCTTGTGCACCAGTGGCAACTATCAAATAACGGCAGGATGTCTGAAATACACGCTCGTGCCAGTTGACGGCAATCACCGATAGACTTTCGACACTCCAGACAAAACTCTGCGCAAAGTAATTGACCGCACAGTTCATAAACCGTGCAGTCAGTTCACTGCCGTGGGCGACTGTGGCACGGCTGAATCGATCATTGTCGGTAACCTGACCCATTACCTGCTGTGCGTTTTGTACGTTACGATAAATCTGCCCACCCGGCCGTACCTGCTCATCAAATACAGCAACACTTAACCCGTAGTTACTCAGAGTAAGAGAGGCAGACATACCTGCAGGACCGGCGCCGATAATAACCACATCGTAGTGCGGTTTGATTTCAGTCTGCATGGCGGTGCTCTGCCTGCGTGGTTTGCCGATGCAGGTTTCTTTCAACACGCATACCGGGTTGTACCACTGTCTGACAAGCAAACTGACCCGGCTCATCATTGATAGTTACCAGACACTCAGCACATACCCCCATCAAACAATAAGGCGCACGGGGAAGCTGATCTACCTGGGAGTATCGAAACGGCACAGCCCCCACCAATAACAAGGCAGATGCAACACTGATACCCTGCGGTACAGGTATGGCCTGACCATCAACGATGATCTCTACAGTTGGCAAATTGACTGATGTCCTAAACATCAGTAAACCTTGCAGCGGAAAACTCGCTGATAATACCCTTGTGGTTATCGCCTGTAGCGTCGCTACCGGCAGAAATCCATTGACTTAGCACTGTCGCATGTTGTGCAGCAAGGGTGACCCCGCTATGGCAGTTAACTGCATAGGCATTGGGCCATTGACGCGATCGTTCATAGATTGGCAGTCCGTCAGGTGTGAGCACTCTCAGCGCTGACCAGGATCGAATCACGTTAACAGACGCGAGGTGCGGAAATATTTTTAGCAGCCGGCTGCAGATTTTAGCCAGTACTTCGAGTGAGGTTGAATCATTAAAGCCAGCATCCGCGTGTGAATCACCAATCTGCAAAGTGCCTTCATCTGTTTGTCGAATGTGGATACTGGGTATGGTTAAAAAAGGTTTAAAACGCTCTGTAATCAGTAACTGACCCTGATTCGGTTTTAACGGTACAGTCATACCGAGTTTTTCAGCAAGCGCTGTATTCGCAAGCCCACCGGCAAGCACCAGTTTTTCACAAAAGAACCGGTTGTTTTTAGTCAGAACTTCAAAGCTGTCACTGTGCGCTTTAATATCGATAACGGGGCTGTCCGGAATATACCTGCATCCGTGTTGCTGCATTTTGATATGCAGGGCTTTTAAAAGCTTCAACGGATTCACATGTCCATCGGCAGGTGAGAACGACGCGCCGAATACCGCTTCTGATACCTGTGGGATCAGATCACGAACTTCGTGGTTATAAAGCATCTGATACTTGAACATTCCCTCGGTATGTTCGTGCACCCGCTGCATATTGGTTGCCTGAACCTGAAAATCCGATTCACTCAGGAAATAATCTATTCCACCGGTCTGTTGCAATTGAACATCAACACCAGTCGAATCAAGTAACTCTGCTGCAAACCCGGGCCATGCTTTCGCCGCAGCCCCGGTCCACTGAGCATAGGGTACGGAATGCGCCCCCTTGCCCTGCACCCATACAAGACCGAAGTTACCACGGGACGATCTAAAATCAGCATCGCCCCCGTCAAGTACCGTGACACGATGAGATGCCTGCGCAAGGCCGGTTGCGACTGACGCACCAACCAGTCCGCCACCGATCACAATCGTATCTGTTGAACCTGCTGTGTTGCGACTGATGAGATACATTCCAGCTAAAGAGACAATCACGGTCAGTGTATCAACACGAACACTGCCAGGTGAACCTTTCGCTGTGAGGCAATTCGTCACGTGACCAGATACCTGAATACACCGGTCTGTTCGCAAGGGTAACGGCATCATTTCATGAATGGTCCTGGTCAGGTATTCCATCCGCCGGTATCGTTATCTACACTGCACGCAGCAAGACACAATCAGAGACAGATCCGTGAGGTTCAACATGACAAATGGCAACACACTGGGTGAGCTGCTACACAACTGCGCAGAACAACACAGTAACCGCCCGTTCCTGACTATCGCGCCCACAGATGAAACCTGGACCTACGCTGAGTTCGAGCACCTGACAAACCGGGTTGCTCACGGTTTAAAAGAACACTTTAAAACTCTGCCCACGCATGTGGCCATCATGCTTGAGAACAGCGCGTATTATCTGGCCAGCAGTTATGCGCTGAAAAAACTCGGGCCGATAGAAGTCTCTGTTAATCGTACGTTTCGCGGTATATCTCTGGCGAGAACTGTAAATCTGACCACAGCGCCAGTCATCATCACATCAGCTGCACACTTTGAAGCGCTTGCAGCAGTCAGTGATAAACTCGAATCACTGCAGTCGCTGATCGTTGTTAATAATAGCGATGCATCGGTTGACACAGATCAGGCACGTGAGCTTTTTCCGCAATTTAACATTATTGATTTTAAGTCAGTACTTTCTGACAATATCGATCACATAAGCTGCAATTCGCATGAGTTATCTACAGCTGCCATTATGTTTACCTCAGGCACAACCGGTGTTTCCAAAGGCTGTGTCTTATCACACAAGTATGCAATTCGAACAGCAGACAACGTTATTCCGCCATTTAGAGTTACAGCGGATGATGTGGTTTATTCTCCGTACCCGTTGTCACACATAGGACCGGCCTACTACGACATACTGCCAATCATGATCAAAGGCGGACAAGTCATACTGCGCGATGGATTTAGTCTGACAAACTTCTGGCCGGAGATAAAAAAATACAAGGTCACGTGGTTCATGATGCTCGGATCAGTACAACAGTTACTGTGGTCAGCCCCCGAACGAGCTGAAGAAAAGCAACATTGTCTGTCACGATGCTGGGCAACCCCTGCACCTGTGCCAAAGTCAGAATTTGACCAACGCTTTAATACACACCTCATACCGGGTGGCGGCTATGGCTCAACTGACGGTGGCTGGGTAGTCATACCGCAATGGGATCACCCGGGCGGACTGATATTGCCAGAGTTCGAAGTCTCTATAGTTGACGACCATGACAACCCGCTGCCACCGGGCACAGCAGGAGAAATGCTGATACGTCCTAAAGAGCCCGGAATCATTTCCGATGAGTACTTCGGCATGCCGGAGGCAACACTTGCCAGCCGCCGCAACCTCTGGTTTCACACCGGTGATATTGCAAAGATAGACACAGACGGACTGTTCTATTTTATCTGTCGCAAAACAGAACGTATCCGTGTGCGCGGAGAGATGGTATCCGGCTTTGAAGTAGAAGAAGGTATCCTGAGCCATCCGGACATAGAAGACTGTGCCGTCATCGGCGCCCCCAGCGCGCTAGGCGAAGAAGAGATCAAAGCCTTTGTGGTTTGCAAATCCGCCAGATCAATGCAGCTTGAAACACTGCAAAGTCATTGTCACGAAAAAATGGCAAAGCACATGGTGCCTGCACAACTTGTGGTACTGGATGAGATTCCACGTACCCCGACCGGTAAGGTTGAAAAAGGCAAACTGGACAAGCTCTAAATGCTTGCCTGCCAGAATGACCGCAAACCAGTTTGCTAACCTGCATTATTCACAAGGCGACCGGCGAAATTAGCTCTTATGTCTTTAT
>CAZKAQ010000157.1:0-7755 GCA_964550655.1 uncultured Granulosicoccaceae bacterium | reverse complement strand
CTACAAATGCAGACACAAGAGCTAAATCCACAGGTCGCCTCATGAATAATGCAGGTTAGTTTTATAGATTCCGACAAATCGATATTGACAATGCAAGCTTGCCATCCAGAAAGTGCGCTGCAAAATCATCGCACGGCAGGTACTCTTCCAACGGGTTCACAACGTTGTCCGACTCTTAACTTAGAACCAGTATGAACTTTTGAATCAGCAGAACTTGACACATCCTATTATGTCATGACACAATGAATTCACAGTAATCGCCGGATTAAGTTGAATCATGAAATTCCTATCTACAGGTTATGCGAACACATGAGCACTGTAGCGCAGCAACTGGAACAGGAAGGTATGGCCCATGTGAGGGGCTTGTTAACTGAAACCGAGTTAGCACCAATCCGCACAGTGCTAATAAAGTTACATAGTAACTTTAACCAGTTGCCAAAAAATATAAATAAAAACTCCGATAACAATAGTGGTTCAGAGATTCGCGAAATATCTCGTTTAATTAAGCATTCTCCGCTATTTCAGCACTCACCTGTATTTGCAAAATGCTTCGAGCTTGCCAGGCAGATATTCGGTAAGTCGCCTCACTACGGACATGATGAGGCTATTTTTAAAGCAACGGGTGGACAACCCGTCGGATGGCATCAGGATCAAACCTATTCAAAGTACGACAAAGACAAACAATGCGTATCTATCTGGATTCCTTTGCAAGACACTAACAAATTCAATGGTGGTATGGAGTACGTAGTAGACCGACAGGATTCTCTGCTTAAACACAGTAGAGTCACTAGCGATTCATTTATGTATCAGATTCCATCTGATCACTTAAATAATAAAGTCACTGTAAGCCCGGAGATGGCAGTTGGTGATGTCTGTGTACACACCCCTCTTTGCATACACCGAAGTCATCCAAACAATAGTGATCAAACCAGAATTGCGTGGATTATTCAGTTTAATAAGTACGGCAAGTCGAGGTTTCTACGCTTAAGCAACTTAAAACGATACATAACAGGTATTAATTAAGATGATGAAAAAATGCTCAGTGAATTCACCTGCTGTATTGGTTACCGGCAGCAGAGGCTATATAGGCTCGGCGGTTGTGCCAAAACTTTTAGAAAAGGGATGTACAGTATGCGGCGCGGATACAGGTTGGTTTCTTGATGAAAAATATGCGAATGATTTTTCCAAGCTGACCATTGACTACCTCCGTGGTTTTGATGCAGTGATTCATCTTGCCGGCCTCTCGGATGACAAACTCTGCGATGCCTTTCCGGAGAAAGCGATCGACATAAACGTACGCGAAACTGTTTCTTTTGCCATGCGTTGTAAGCAAGCGGGAGTTAGTCGATTCGTTCTGGCTTCAAGTGCGGCCGTGTATGGAAACACTACGGATATTGCCTCGGAAGATCACCCGTTGAATCCTGAAACAGTCTACTCAAAAAGTAAGGTGGAGGCAGAACACAGACTGTTGGAACTAATCACTACAGAGTTCAATGTAGTTTGTCTGCGATTCGGATCTGCATACGGATACAGCGCTGAACCACGTGTAGATCTTGTACTTAATCGATTGGCCAATCGAGCAATAAATGAAGGGGAGATTGGATTATTCAGTGATGGCTTAAGTTACCGTCCGTTTGTACATGTTGAAGACGTTGCTGCTGCAATTACCCATACCGTGACGTGCGCAGATGTAACAAGAAACCATCAGATTTTCAACGTCTCGCATCCACAAGGCAATCTGACTGTGGGCAAATCTATCGAAATACTTGCAGAAGTATCCGGCGCTACTCTGTTGCAACCGCATAGTATAAAAGATCCCAGATCATATACTGTAAATGTTGATCGATTAATAGAAACCGGGTTTGCCTATCAGTGGCCGCTGGAAAAGGGACTGGATCACCTGGTACGCGAGTTAAAGTATCTGTCATCGAGTAAACCTGAACAAGACAGAATTCAAAAACTGTCAGAAGTATTTGGCCAAAGTCATACTAAAAAAGATCAAATTGCCAGCGTTAGTCCATCAGTACTCAACGATAAAACAACAAAACACTATCTGGCCGATGTCAGCTCAATTGTGAAACATTCCCGCTACAGACTGGCCGGACAGCAGAGCTGCCGCGCTGCTGAATTATTACAACAGGAATACCAGACCTCAGACAATCAGCAGGCACTGATGTTTAGAAGCGGCACCGATGCACTGACAAGAGCGCTTCAGGTACTTGGCGTAAAAGCCGGTAGTTCTGTAGCCATGCCCGATCAATGTTTTCACGCCGTTGCGACCTCTGTACTTTCACTCGGTGCTCATCCCGTCCTGATAGACACTTGCAGTGACGATTTCAACCTCGACTCAAAAGCCCTGCAGGCATTTCTGAGCAATAACTCTGTTGATTGTGTGATAGCAGTTGATAACTATGGAACACCAGCAGACTGGGCTGCAATATCGGCTGTAGCTCGTGCACACGGAACTCCGCTAATTGTCGATGCGTGTGAAAGTCTCGGCGCATCTCGCAAAACACAACAGGTAGTCGACCACGCTGACATAGTTGTTGTCAGCTTCAGTTTTACCAAGCCAATACATGCAGCAGGCATGGGTGGTGCGCTGATCGCAGATCGTTCAATTACACAGATAATAGAATCTAACGAGGCATATTTATATCGGCAGCTCAGGCTTCCGGAAATCAACGCCGCGTATCTGGTCAGAGCATGGGATGAACTGCATACCAATATTAATCATCTTCGTGATATCTATAGTAGTTACTCGGAAGTAGTTCAGCAGTTTGATTTTGTTCCACAGAAAGAATACGGCAGAAGCACCCGCATTCACGCTCCATTTCTGATTCCGGCCAGGTGGTCAGCAAAAGAAAAGAAAACCTTAATAGAAAAACTCGCCCGTAAAGGTGTGCAGGTCGCCGAACAGTTCCAGTGTCAGTCGAATTTGTTGTCACTGAACAGTAATTGCAGAGTATCAAAAGATACCGCAAATCGGGTTGTCACCCTGCCCACGGGCGGTGGCTTACAAAATCAATCAATCAGAAAAGTGCAGGATAGCTTCAGTACTTGCGTCGATAAGATACTGAACTCATCCATTTATAACGCTGCCGTTGCAACACCTGCTGTGCAAACGGAAGTTCTCCTTCCAAATTAAACAGCTTTAGGACTTACAATGCTCATATCAGTCTGTATGTGCGTCTACAAACGAGAAAGCCTCGAAAAAACGCTCGCCAGCATCGTCAAACAGAAACTTCCGGATGGCTACTCAGTGGAAGTTGTAGTTGTCGACAATGACGTTGAGGAGTCCGGCAGAGCACGTTGCGAGAAATTCCAACAGTCGCAAAGCGCTGTTGATATCAGATATTTCGTCAATGGTGTGCGCAACCTGTCTGTCCTCAGAAATGCCACAATGGAACATGCCAAAGGCGATTTTTTCCTCTTCATAGATGACGATGAATGGGCAAGTACTGAAGACTGGCTGGCTCAACTCATCAAAACCATTCACGACTACAATGCCGATATTGTATTCGGCAGGGTGTTAGTTCACTACCCCGAAGGTACACCTCAGTGGATAGTCGACGGTAACCTGCTGGGCAAAGTGCCCCACGCACATGGTAAAAAACTTACCAAAGGTGCGACGTCAAACGCGCTGATGAAAGCCCATTGGGCACGTGAGCGTGGTTTTCACTTCGATCCTTTTTTTGGAAAATCCGGCGGTGAAGACACCGATCTTTTTAATCGCATCTACAAAGCAGGTGGAAAACTTGTCTACGATGCACATGCACAGGTAGAGGAAGTCGCAGAGACACAACGCCTGAATCTTGAGTATATTAAGAAGCTGAACATACGCATTGGCCAGACTCACTATCACTATTTGTGGTCAAAGCAGAGTGGTTTTGACGCGATAAAAACTATTTCATTTGTTGTTGCGCAAGTTGCTGGATACTTACTACTGTATTTAATCACCCTGCCATTAAACAAGGGTCGAGCACTTAGGTGGTATGTGCGCCTGATCCGAAATTTAGTAAAATTAAAAATGATAGCCACCGGAGGCGGCAAATCAGTAGAGTTATATGGCAACAACTAACTTTGGTTTTAAAGTCAGTACTTCAGCCAGGTCTGCCTGCTGAAACAATTTTCCGTAGAATCCAATACTCCGGGGATTACTCTGTCCAGGGAAACAGCGCACGGAGCTTTGACGAACCCAGGCTATTAAGCTTTTTAATATTGGCATCCGGAATCGCCAATGTGTCCATCGCATCTGTGGCTTTGCTAACAGATGCTGCTCGCAGCCACTGAACTATCGGATAGGGTGCGCGGTTGGTAAAGTTGCCTGCATCATCTTCATCGACACCGGCAAACCGATACTGAGGATGAAAGCTTGCCATCTGAAAGTACATTTCAGAATTTTCCTGCTTCAAAATCGCTTCAACCGAGGTTAGAAAATCATTGAAATCGAGAAAATCCGGCAACAGTCTCTGAGTCGCTATCAATGTTGTTTCAATCGTGTCCGGGTTGTCAGTTAGTCGCTTGAGTTCGGCTTGAATCGTTGCAAGAAAACCGCTGATTGTTTCAGCATCGCAAACCGCAATACGCACCTTGCCGGATCGATACGGGGCACTTGCAAACGGACACAGAGACAGATCAATCACACATTGCTCGACCCATTGTTGTATAAGATCCTCGGGTTGAATGAGATCTTCGGATTGAATGCAATCCTCGGACTTATCCGGATATTTGGCCTTTGTCGATCGATCACTCAATAGTGTGTTTCCTTTGTTTGATATAAGACCAGCAGATTTTGCCAGGAGCATCAGCACACTCCATGCTATTTCCGGCCACAAGCCTGTCCTGTTCAGAATATTGTCGATTTTAACCTTATTTTACCCTCTCACGACTAAACGATCACGGTCCATTTTTTAAGAACTCACCACGATCAGAAGGCGAAGACTTATGGCAAAAGCACTGCATATGTATCCCGATAAGTGTACAAGCTGTCTCATGTGTGAGATGGCTTGCTCGCTTGAAAACGAAGGCTTGTTTAACCCGGCTAAATCGCGCATCAAAGTATTCGAGTTTGAACACGGCAAAACTTCGGTGCCATACACCTGCACCCAGTGCGAAGAAGCCTGGTGTCTGCATGCCTGCCCGACTTATGAGCAAAGCACATCAGCAGCTGAGGGTACTGAACGGGTGGGGTGCTATGTAAGTAGTTTTTAACGCGTTAAAACTTCTTCGTTATCACCATCGTTGGCTCAAGGAATTCGGGGGAATTCAAACCGTACAGATTTCTTATATCTCTTCATTCCAAGGACATGAATAATAAGGGTCGCTTGGATAGAAGTGCTGTCCATCTGATAAGGGCGGGCCTGCACCAGAGAGGCGATCTAAAAATGGCCCCAGCTTATCGAGAATCAGTCGGTTCTCTTCTAATCCATACAGAATACGTATGGCATTGGTATAAATGAAGACGGTTGAAAGTCGAAACGAGGAAATATGATGCCAATAGAGCTGCGAAAAAATCCAGCTTATTGTGTGTCCCGGATCTTCTTTGATGTGTTGTTCAATCGTATTGATCGTCCGTAATTCTTCCAGAAACTTTGACCAATCGTTTGTTTTCTGAAACACAGACGGTTCGCCCTTCAGAGCTTTGGCGATGAGATGATTAACACTTAAAACACTGTCCACCTCAAAAGTGATAAAACCAGATCTGGCGTCATTAATTACTTGCATCCATATGTCATACAATCGGAGGCAGATATCCGAATGATTAAACGTAGGATGACCAAGCTGATGACGCTCAAACACTGCAATAGCCATGAACATGTCTCTAGCGGCGATAGTCTTTTGGTCTAGATTCATCGTAAGGTTCCAATTGTCGAATTATTTCGCACAAACCTCGCACGTGTTTAAATCTTCAGACAACCTGTGCTTCGTATTTTTCGCATGCTTAATCTGTTCCTCGTAAGTAACGAGCGATATCGGCCGAAAATGGCGGCCGGAAAACTAATTTAGTTTCCGTCTTATTGTCTCGCTACAGTACCATCTGTTTTTTCCTGCATTTTCTGCAGGCTGTATTCCGCGAAGTCACGACCCACATCACCGTAGCGGTAATACGGAATCACATTGAACGGCTCAAGAGCCGGGCCTTCATCAGCAAATCTGGTGGCAATACTGAGTACATGTTGATAGCCAAGTTCCTTTGCCAGAGTGGCTATTTGCATGTCTTCTCGATGATTACTAAGGCTCACTAATATCAGTTTGCAATCCACCAGTGAGGTGCGCTCCCAGAAATCACGATCGGAAGCATCGCCGTGTACGCAATTGATACCGGAGGCTTCAAGTGTTTGGGCGCGAACATAGTTCTCTTCAATACCGATAATGTCGGTATGGCCGGAGTCTATCAGTGATTGATACGCCCCCTGGCCGACACGCCCCATTCCCAGTACCGCGATACTTGCACCTCTGAGCGAACCGATCACTTCCTCGGGTAGTCGTTCATTGCGCTCATAGACAACGAGTTTTTGTTGATGACGTCGATACAGTTCATGGGCCTTTTTGTTTAACGGTGTGGCAACAAAAAATGACAATGCCATGGCCAGTGCCAGGGTAGTGATCCAGTCTTGTCCAAGCAACCCGGATTGCGCTGCAATAGCCGCGACTATTAATCCGAATTCACTGTAATTGAAAAGGCTAAGTCCGGTGAGCCAGGCGGTGCGGGCGCGTAGGCCAAATGCCGTCAACAGGGTGAAATAGATCAGTGGTCGCAAGACAATTAAAACACCGAGTACAACAGCCACAGCGAGCAGTTCAAACCTTGGAAACCCGTAGTAGCCAATCTGCAAAAAGAAACCAATTAACAATAAGTTCTTCAGGCCGAATAATTGTTTGTAAAGTTCCTGCGCTTTAGGACGGTTGCCATGTCCAATCAGCATGCCCACCACGATTGCACCGAGCCCGCCTTTCAATGACACAGTCTCAAACAACTCTGCCGCCCCCAAAGCGAAAACCACACCGCCAAGTAATAACAGTTCGCCATGACCCAACAATGAAAGGTATCGTCTGGACAGAGGGATCAATACCGGCAGGCCGAGCAACAATACAGCCCAGGGTGACGGGTATTTGCCGGACGAAAACACCAGATAAATTACCGCTAATATATCCTGCACAACAAGAATGCCAATAGCTATTGATGCATAAAAGGAGTTTGATTCTCCTCTTTCCTCAAACAGCTTGACGGCAAGTACGGTACTGGAAAAAGACAGCGCGAAAGCAAGAACCCAGGGTTCCATGACTGTATCGAATCGCAATGGCTCATAGATAACGCCTACGATATTAATGACGGCAGCCGTCAACGGCAGGGCGACAAGCATATGCAAAATCGCGGAGCCCCAAACATAGCGTGGCTTTAATTCATCTACTTTAAGATGCAGGCCGATCATGAATAGCAGCAACACGATGCCAGCGTCCGCCAGAGGCTTCAGGTTTTCACCGTCACCTATACCAAGCATGTGGGCTACAAACCCTGCGGCAAGGTAGCCTAGTAGTGGCGGGTATCCCAGATGCCTGACAGCAAGACCGGCGAAAAACGCCATAATGACAACGGTAATTTCCATGCCTTAAGTATGACAGACAGATCAGAGTAAATGGAAATCCGTAAACGATGACCAGAGATGCGACGTTGTGACACGACGTTGAAAACTACTTGCCCGGGAACATATAACCAGAGCGTGCCATCAATTTTGCTTTTTGCTACTGCAGCCT
>CAZKAQ010000156.1:0-7768 GCA_964550655.1 uncultured Granulosicoccaceae bacterium | reverse complement strand
GAAACTGAGGCATGATTCCCAGTGTAATGTTGTGATTGCAGGCAACCTTCATTGACATGACAGTCAATGGAGTTACCTATAAAAATACATATTATATAATCCCTCAGGCGGCAGAAATTCTTAGGCTACATTTTCACGAGCTTGTCCATGTAGCCCAGTGGGGAAACCTGGGGGAGCTGGCTTTATCCAAAGATATATCGAGGAGCTACAACAATATGGCTACGATGCTGCTCCATTAGAAAAAATGGCTTACAGGCTTGATTCTCACTATACAAGCCAGGGTGATAAAATAGATGTACCAAAGTATGTCGCTGAAAATATATAATAATTTAAGCAAAGTGACGCCCTAACCGGCGTCACTTCGTAAGGCGCTAAGGCAGAAAAGTAGATGCACATCTTGAAGACCCTCCAGGTTTTAGCAGTAGTTGTTGCTATATTTTTAGGCGTTATCGTTTACGCAACTACAATGCCGACCTTTCAAAGAGAACTGGAAAACTCTATCGGTTTCGAATTTGATTCATCCATTTTGCAAAAGCACGTGAGAGTGCTCAGCGAGGAATTGATTCCTCGTACCTGTGCCAAACCAGCCGAGTTACAGAATTCTGCTAATTACATCAGAGAAGAATTACTGAAGTGGAACCCGAAAACCTATCTACAAACGTACTCGTATGACAACAAATCCTTTTCAAATGTGCTTTCCAGCTTCGGGCCGGATACTCGTGAGGTAATCATTGTAGGTGCTCACTATGATGCTTTTGCAACACTACCGGGTGCAGACGATAACGCGAGTGGTGTTGCCGGATTATTAGAGCTGGCACGTGCGTTGAGCGTTACTCCAGTCGAAACAAATATTTTGTTGATTGCCTATGCTTGCGAAGAATCGCCCTACTTCGCGGGACCGGGCATGGGAAGCTACATCCATGCAAACTCCGTGAGAGACCGGGACGTACAGCTTATGATTTCTCTGGAAATGATTGGCTACTATACCAAGAGCCCTGATAGCCAGAGTTTTCCTTTTTCAGCACTCTCTCTACTTTATCCTAAACAGGGAAATTTCATTGCAGTGGTTGGTGAAACTCTTGATACTCAGGCAAGCAAATTGAAATCTACGATAAATGCAAACACAAGCCTGGAGGCGTATTCTATTAACGCACCTGCGTCAATTCGTGGTATTGATTTTTCAGACCACCGTAACTATTGGTCTTTGAATATGCCTGCCGTGATGGTCACCGATACCGCGTTCTATCGGAACATGAATTATCATACCGATACTGACACATACGACACACTCGACTATGAAAAGATGAAGGAAGTTGTGTACGGAGTGTACCTGCACATAGTTGATCTTGCTAAAAAGAATTAACAGACAGGACAAATCTATCAGCAAGAAGACGGTGTGGATCAAGCTATCGGATACAGAGTTGACTATTTAACGTACAGTTATTTAACATGGAAAATATTAACGTGTTAAGGAAATTACGTGCCCCACTTTCACATCGAGTATTCAGCTAACCTGGAAAGTACCGTTGACATGGGTGCGTTGTGCGAAGCCATTCGTGCAGTCGCAGCCGACATTGAGGCCTTTCCAACTGCAGGTATTCGTGTACGTGCCACCCGTGTTGATCATGTATCGATGGCCGACGGTAACCCCAAACATGGCTTCATTGATCTTTCAATCCGTCTGCGTGAAGGTCGACCGCAGGACGTAAAAGAAGACGCCGTCACACGTATCTTTGCTGCCCTGAAAACATTCATGGCGCCTGCGATGGAAACGCAATCCATTGCCTTGTCCGCGGAAATGCGTGACATCGATGCCACCCTGTCGCCGAAATTCGGAAATGTTCGTGACCACCTGGAGTCGAACTAATGAGTGTTCTCAACGAGAATATAAACAAGCTATCCGGATACCTGGAACGCTTTAAAACAACCGGTATTCAAAACCGAATTGCGGGTAAAGATACGCCCGGTGAAGCTGGTGTCTTTCAATCCATTTCTCCAGTCGATAAATCTGTCATCTGCGACGTTGCACAGGGAACTGCGACCGACATCGATGCCGCTGCAAACTCTGCCCATAACGCATTCGCTGCATGGCGCGATATGCCTGCAGGTGAACGTAAGAAGATACTCATTCGGATTGCCGAAGGGATCGAAGCACGCGCAGAAGAAATCGCGCTTTGCGAATGTTGGGACACCGGGCAGGCTTTCAAATTCATGTCAAAAGCGGCATTGCGAGGTGCTGAAAACTTTCGCTATTTTGCCGATCAGGTTGTGCAGGCGCGAGACGGTCAGCATCTGAAATCACCTACATTGATGAATATCACAACACGGGTACCGATGGGGCCGGTCGGTGTGATAACGCCGTGGAACACACCCTTCATGTTGTCGACATGGAAAATCGCTCCCGCCTTAGCAGCTGGTTGCACCGTGGTACACAAACCCGCTGAAGCATCGCCACTGACAGCACGTTTGTTAGTGGAAATTGCAGAGGAGGCAGGACTACCACCGGGGGTGTTGAATACCGTCAATGGTTTTGGCGAAGATGCGGGTAAAGCGCTTTGCGAACATCCAAAGATTAAAGCCATCGCCTTTGTCGGGGAATCTCGTACTGGCAGCCTGATCACGAAACAGGGTGCGGATACACTAAAGCGTAATCATCTTGAGTTAGGTGGTAAGAACCCCGTTATTGTATTTGATGATGCGGATCTTGATCGTGCCCTGGACGCGGCGATCTTCATGATTTATTCGATCAATGGTGAGCGCTGCACTTCTTCCTCGCGCCTGTTAATACAAGATACTGTTCGCGAAGCGTTCGAAACCAGGCTTATAGAACGAGTTAATAACATCAAAGTGGGTCATCCGCTCGACCCGACAACAGAAGTTGGCCCTTTGGTGACCGAAGAGCACTTTAATAAAGTAACAAGTTATTTCGATATCGCTAAAGAAGATGGCGCGGTGGTAGCGGCTGGGGGTGTAACCGTCGGCGAAGAAGGTTACTTTGTCCGCCCGACTTTGTTCACGCAGGCCAACAATCACATGCGAATTTCGCAAGAGGAAATCTTTGGCCCGGTGTTAACGTCGATCCCTTTCAGTACTGAAGAAGAAGCACTGCAAATTGCGAACGACATTCCCTACGGTCTGACGGGTTATGTCTGGACCAACGATTTAACGCGCGCGTTACGTTTCACCGACAAGCTTGAAGCAGGAATGATCTGGGTCAATTCCGAAAACGTGCGCCATCTTCCCACACCGTTTGGCGGGGTGAAAGCATCCGGTATTGGCCGCGATGGCGGCGATTGGTCGTTTGAGTTCTACATGGAACAAAAGCATATCGGTTTTGCTATCGGTCAGCACAAGATAACTAAACTGGGAGCACTTTAGATGCCTGTACCTGCACCGAATCTATACCCTGATTTCAACACAATCCGATTGAGTCATGTGTGTTTAAACGTCAAAGATCTTGCTGCTTCCAAAACATTCTACACTGAGATTTTGGGACTTCAGGTTACTGACGAAACCGACAACCACATCTATTTGCGCGCAATGGAAGAACGCGGCCACCATTGCGTGATTCTGCAAAAATCAGATCAACCCGGCACAGTTGAGGTGATGGGATTTAAAACTTTCGACGAAGATGATCTAACCAGGGCTGACGCGTATTTTAAAGGCAAGGGTCGTCCCACAGAGTGGGTAGATCGACCTTACCAGGGCAAGACGCTGCTTACCTCTGACAACATGGGTATACCACTTGAGTTTTATCACAAGATGGATCGTCTCGAGCCAATCCATCAAAAGTACGCGTTGTACCGTGGGGTTAAACCGCTGCGGATAGATCACTTTAATTGCTTCAGTCATGATGTAGATGCATCGGTTGATTTTTATTCGGACTTTGGTTTTCGTGTAACTGAATACACCGAAGATGAAGACAGTAAAAAGCTCTGGGCGGCATGGTTGCACCGCAAAGGCGGCGTACACGATATGGCCTTTACTAACGGTACAGGTCCACGCATGCACCATGTGGCATTTTGGGTTCCGACACCGTTAAACATCATTGATCTTCTCGATCTGATGGCAACGACAGGCTATGTCAGCAACATCGAACGCGGCCCTGGCCGTCACGGTATTTCTAACGCTTTCTTTTTATACATCCTTGATCCCGATGGTCACCGGATTGAGATTTATTGTTCGGACTACCAAACGGTTGATCCTGATCTTGAGCCCATTAAATGGGATCTGACTGACCCGCAACGTCAAACATTGTGGGGTGCTGCAGCGCCGGAAAGTTGGTTCAAACACGGAACAACCTTTGTCGGTGTGGATACCAAAGACTCTGAAATCAAGGCCAGCCCGATTATCGCACCGTGATATTGAATTCGAAAAACCCAGGCATGTCAGGAGCCATTAAATGAAATTTGCAACCTACACCGCCTCCGGTGAACAGCACTACGGCGCCGTTACAGACGCAGGGATGATTGCATTGAACGATGCATTCCCGCAGTGGCCAACGTTATTAGATGTGGTTCAAGCCAATCAGTTGGGTCAGCTTGCTGCCGCAGCCGAAGCAAAGGCGGTGACTCATACGGAGTATGACTTTGACATGGTGCTGCCCAACGCGCGGCGCATCCTGTGTGTGGGTGTTAACTTCCCCGACCGCAACGCAGAATACAAGGACGGTTCAGAACAGCCAAAATTCATGTCGCTGTTTCCGCGTTTCGCCTCAGGTTTTACCGGTCACAATCGTCCTTTAATCCGACCACCCGAAAGTCATCAACTGGATTATGAAGGCGAAGTTGCGGTTGTGATTGGCAAAGCCGGTCGCCGCATCACGCAAGCCGATGCTTACGATCACATCGCTGCCCTGACTATCTGTAACGAAGGTACGATCCGCGATTGGGTGCGGCATGCAAAATTCAACGTTACACAAGGTAAGAATTGGGATAACTCCGCTGCCATCGGCCCGTGGTTGGTTCCCTTCACCGAGGCAGCGCAACTCGATGACGCACGTATAGTTACTCGCGTGAACGGAGAGGTTCGTCAGGACGATGTGCTATCCCGGATGATGCACCCGATCCGGCGCGAGATTGAATATATCTCGACCTTCATGACGCTTCAGCCCGGAGATATCATTGTCACAGGCACACCAACCGGTTCAGGTGCGCGGCTTGATCCACCGCAATATCTTGCACCGGGTGACGTCGTAGAAGTTGAGGTGAATACCATCGGTACACTGCGCAACACGATTGAGGACGAAACGGTATGACCCCGGAAGATCATGCCAGAGCCGCCGTCGATCTATTGGCCGCCGAAGTCAGTCGTAAGCAAATCGGCTTACTGACAAAACGTTTTCCAGAGATGGATATGGATGATGCCTACGCGATCCAAAACGCTATTTACCGTGAGAAGCTTGAGCAGGGTCGATCAGTTATCGGTTGGAAAATCGGGCTGACATCCAAAGCGATGCAATATGCCCTGAATATCGACATCCCTGACAGTGGCATTCTGTTTGATGACATGGCCTTCGACCACCGCAGCGCCGTGCCAAAGGATCGTTTTATCCAACCGCGGATTGAAGCTGAGATAGCCTTTGTTATGAAAACCGCAATCGGAGACGGGAATGTTACCCGGGCTGATGTGTTGGCAGCGACAGATTACGTGGCACCGTCAATTGAAATACTTGATACACGGATCGAGCGCGTCGATGCAGATAGCGGCGAAACCCGCAAAATTTTCGATACCATCAGTGATAACGCGGCTAATGCAGGGGTGGTTCTGGGATCAGAAAAACACGCGGTTGATGCATTTGATCTTCGATGGGTCGGCGCGATCACATCTCGTAACGGTGAGGTCGAAGAGACCGGCCTCGGCGCTGGCGTGCTCAATGATCCGGTAGAGAGTGTGGTTTGGCTGGCGCGCCGTATAGCGCAGTACGGGCAACGTATTGAACCGGGTCAGATCATTTTGTCAGGCAGCTTTATCCGGCCTGTTGAGTGCCCGCCCGGCAGCCGGATTAAAGCAGATTTCGGCAATTTCGGTTCTGTTGAAATAGACTTCAACTAATGAGCAAGCTGCTTTTATTAAGCGTGAAAAATACAATGTACGAGCAACTCACCTGAGGAGCATGCCATGAGTACCGACGCTGATGACGCGTACCACAAGATAAGACAACCGGCCAGGAGCAAACCATCCGGTTGTCCGGTTGATCATAACTTTACTACTTTTACAGATGATTATCTGGTCAATCCCTATCCGGAACTCGCGAGACTAAGAAACGAACAGCCGATTTTTTATTCTGAAAAGTTGGGCTTTCTGGTGGTTACCCGGATGCAGGATCTGCTTGATATTTTTTCTGATCATGATGTTTATTCATCAGAGAACGTACAGGATCCGGTATTCCCGGTTTGCGAGCGCGCGGCAGCAGTGTTGGCAGCGGAAGATTTTAATCCTGTTGCTGTCATGTCAAACAAACAGCAGCCGGAACATTCGCGAATCAAAAAATATACAAGACAGGGTTTTTCAGCCCGACGCATGAAGGTGCTTGAGCCGTATATCAAAAAACGCAGTCATGAACTGATTGATGAGATGGTTGCCAATGGAACGCAGGCTGAGTTTGTCAGTAGCTTTGGCCATCCGTTACCGGGGCAGATCATTTTCAGATTTATCGGCTTTCCTGAATCAGATGATGAAAAGCTCATCAGCTGGACTTCTAACCGGCTGGCGTTTACCTGGGGTAATCCTGATGAAGAAGAACAGGTAGATATAGCCAACAAGATGCTGCGTTACTGGCGATACTGCAGAGAGTTTGTCGCTACCCGCAAAACAGCACGTGCAGATGATCTGACCTCTGAACTACTCGATGCGCACGATGCAAATCCGGATGAGTTGTCCTACCGTGAAGTGGAATCGATAATCTATGGTTTGTCTTTTGCCGGGCATGAGATTGTCAGTAACTACCTGAGTAACTCGTTGCTTTGTCTGTTACCTCGTCGAGATGTCTGGAAAGAATTATGCGCTGATGCTTCGTTGATTCCCAACACGCTCGAAGAAGTGTTGCGATTTGAATCACCACAAACAAGCTGGAGACGAGTCACAAATGTAGATACCGAGATTGCAGGTATCACAGTGCCAGCGGGTACTCAGGTATTTTTAAGCCTGGCAGCTGCCAATCATGAGCCTGAATTATTTACCTCACCCGATACATTCAATATTCATCGAGACAACGCAAAGAAACATATTTCTTTTGGTTACGGTATTCACTTTTGCCTTGGTGCACGGCTGGCGAGACTTGAAGGCACGATTGCTATACAAACATTGTCTGAACGACTGCCGGATCTGCAGTTAGTGGAAGACCAGGTGCTTGAATACTCACCAAACATAACGTTCCGTGGTCCGAAACAGTTATTTGTAGAGTGGGAAAGCTAAGAGCTTATGTTTATTGTCCAGGCCACTGTTAGTGATTCCGATACCGGCAAGAAGCGCATCTACTATCTTTGCACACCGTGTCAATCCCGCCAATCTTATTAACAAAGATGACGCAAATTAGTGGCCATGATAAAGGCAATTAACTTTCAACGATGCCTGTGGTACATGCGCCTTGCAGCTTATGGACCCTACGATGTTGAAGCTTTATTGATGCCTGTGCCGTAATCCTGATTGTAGGGGCGATAAGCGCTAAGCGCATCTACCATCTTCGCATGCCATGATAATTTTATGAACTAAGGTGACGCAGATTAGCTGTTGCTTCAATTTCTAACAGTGCTTCATCTTCAACTAG
>CAZKAQ010000155.1:0-7884 GCA_964550655.1 uncultured Granulosicoccaceae bacterium | reverse complement strand
CGCCGTCTCCACCACACGACCAAAATAAAAGCCGCCAAGCGCGGCTTTTATTTTGCCTATGAATATCGCAAAAGAATGCTTACGAGCAACGTCACAGATAAAGAGCTAACGATACTGTCTGCAGACTTTGCCAATGATCGACTGCAATGGGTGCATCCGTAAAGTGTTTTAAGTCACTTCGCTATTAAGTTACCTGCGGGTGAAAACAGAGAGCGGAATTGTGTTAGCAGAGTTTTTCCTAGATCTTTCGGATCTCTGATAGTGATGGCGCGCTTGTAGTAGGTGCTTACGTCGTGGCCAATGCCGATGGCGGCCAGCTCAATTCGGTTGGTTTTTTCGATGGATTCTATTACCTGGTGCAGATGATCTACGAGGTAGTTCTGCCGGTTTGCAGACATGGTGCTGGTGTCAATAGGCGCACCGTCTGAAATGACCAACAGTATTTTTCTTGTCTCTGGTCTGCGTTGCAAGCGTTCGCCTGCCCAGAGCAGTGCCTCGCCATCTATGTTCTGCTTTAACAAGTCTTTGTGCAGCATAACACCGAAGCCTGATTTAGCACGCCGGTAAGGCACATCGGCGGACTTGTATATTATATGCCGTAATCCATTTAATCGCCCCGGGTCGGTTTGTCTGCCTTCATTTTTCCACTGGTTAAGCAGTGGACCACCATGTAGTTCAGTGGTTGTGAAACCTAGAATCTCAACTGCAATGCCACATCGCTCCAGCGTTTGTGCGAGTATGTCGGTACAGGCTGCTGCAATGGCAATGGGTTTACCGAGCATGGATTTTGAATTGTCGACCAGTATCGTCACTATCGTATCTTTGAACTCCAGTGTGCTTTCCTGTTTGAAGGATAAACTGTAGTCGGGTTGCGTGATTATTCTTGTTAACCGCGATGAATCGAGTAGTCCCTCTTCAAGATCAAATTTCCAGTGTCGATTTTGATTTGCCATTAGCAATCTTTGCAGTTGCCCTGCAAGTTTGCCGGCTATTCTTGAATGTGTCTCAATATGTTCATCAAGCGTATTGCGCAGAGATTCTCTTTGGTGAGCATTGTATAGCTTTTGTGCATAGACAATTTCATCTTGTGCGGTGCTATAACTTGTGTATTGCTCTGTTGGTAAGTTCTGTGTATTGCTGTATGCCTCTGAGTCTGTATTAACAGCTTCATCACGGCTACGGGTATTGTCTTCATCAAAAGCCGTATTGTTATCTTCTGTAAGTACGGTCTCTGTATTTTCGTTTTCTTCATCGCGACTTTCGATCTCATTATCAGATTGTTCTTCATCGCTGTCGTTTACATTATCTTCGGTATCATCTTTGTCGCTTTCCCGATCGATTGCCGGTTTTGCTGACAATGGTGTGTGACTTTTCGAAGAAATGTCTTCGTTGATACTTGAGATAATATCGAGTGCTGCGGTCAAGTAGCGGGATTGGCTGTGCTTTAAATGTTCAAGTGCATCCCATGCGGGCTTGTTGGCAGAGAGAAGAGCATCCCGCCACTGTTCAATAATGTTACTTGTGTGTTCACTTAAATCACAGGGTAGCGCTAAAGCACGACGAGTAAGATATGAGAACACCAATATCAGCTGATCGGTGTGATTGCCATTTTTGTATTTGGGCTGGCGGGTTTTGTGATGCCATAACACTTGTAAATTGCTTGAGACGCCCAACATCCCGCCGATACCAGCCGCCTGACATCGAATTCGTTCCATTTCATCAAATAATTGTGCGGCAAGAGGTGAATCGGGCCGGTGTGCTTGATGAAGCTCTGCGTTGTGTAACTGAGCTGTGAGTGCTGTAGCGTCGTTTATGCCTCGTTCAAGGGAGATGTCTGAAACTGATGACGGGAGCTCCAGTGGTTCCACGGCGAATTGCCGTGCAGGTGAAGTTTTGTCTGATGCCAGAGAGGCATCTTCGGCTATAGTTCGCGCGCAAGCTGCTAGTGAAGCGCTTTGATTACCTCTTTGTTCGATGTTTTTATTCTTCCTGGTATGCACAGTTGACATTTCAGCAGATTATGTCGCGTCTGGCTACACCGGATTTGCCATTTCTATATTTTTCTCAACACACAATAGTTGATTCGAATCATGTGCCAGTTTGCTAACTGCGGCAGGGATGACAATTATTCACAATCTCAAGTGCAGGAAAAATACTCAGGTTTAAACCACACACGGGCGTGTGTTTGCGCAGTACCCGGCGTTTCTCTCTTTATTTTTGACCGCGATATTTTCCAGCGTCAGTTTATTTTCTGAATTCGCACGCTCAAAAGAGACAACGATTATCTTACCTATGCCGACAGGTTATGAAAGAGCCTGCTTTGCGCGCTGCTCAGTACCATTAGGTCTGCAGATACAGATGGTGACGGTATTCTGGATGACTTTACAGACAGTGATGGAGACGGTGTTGACGACACAGTAGCGGTGGTACCGACATTGCTAACGGATTCCGATGGTGATGGTCTTCCTGAATTTCAGGAGCTTGATTCAGACAACGATGGTTTGAGTGATATTGCTGAAGTCGGTGGTAGTGATGCTGATTGCGCAATCAGTCCAACATTAATTTACAAACGGACATGTTCCGAAGAAGGTAGAACTTATGTTACCAATGTTAAGTGAACCTGCAATGATGGATCTGACGATCCACCAACGCACAGCAGTAGTTAACAAGAGAGCAGGCAAGGCAGTGAGTGTTGCAGCTCTGGCCGTCGTTTCCCTGTTCCTTGGTGGTTGTGCAACATTTGACAGGTTTTCCGGTGGAGGATCGCTGTTTAATGATGATGAAGTGACACGCGGCTATGAAGACAAGTTATCACTGGGACTTTATGCAGTAGCGGGCATAGGCCCGAGTCGTTTGGAGCCGGATGCGAGCCAGGTAGCGGGTGTGGATCCAAATGATCGAGTAGAGCCGGCGGGTCAGGTGACATTGGGAGCGGATCTGACAAAGCACTTGTCAATTGAAGCGCACTCAGCGGATCTTGGCAGTGCGGGTTTATCAGCACCTGGTGGAGGTAATGGAGGTCGCATCAACTACCATGTCAACGGTGTCAGTGCGCTGGTTTATGCAGGAGGCAATCGAAATCGTTTCAGACGTCAGGGCATAACCGCGTTTGGACGTCTGGGCTATGGATCACTTGAAAATACGCCGGTAGGAGATGTGCCGTTCGAACAGGTTAACAGCAATCACTTTCTGATAGGTGCGGGTCTGGAGTACATGACCTCATTCGGTGTGGGCGTGCGTCTTGAAGGCGTATCGTTTGATGAAGATGTGCAGTACGGTCAGCTGGGTCTGATCTACAGGACAGGCCTCAAGCAGGAGATAATAAGACCGAAGCTTGCGCAAGCATCAGCGCCGGTAAAAGAAGAACCGGAAGTAGCAGCGGCAGTAGCACCTCCGCCACCGCTACCACCGCCGGTAGTAATTCCCGCACCGGTAGCACCGGTAGTGAATCAGTGCGCCGGTCTTAACGGAGTGCTTGATGGCGTTAACTTTCATACGGATTCAGCGGAGCTGACATCAGATTCAAAAGAAGCTCTTGATGATCTGGCTTACAAGCTTGGTACATGTGAAGAGATGCAGATAGAGATATCAGCACACACAGATAGTATAGGTGCAGAAAGCTACAATCAGTCATTGTCAGAGAGACGGGCCCGATCAGTGGCCGGGTATCTGAGCGCAAACGGGATATCCAGAAACCGACTGACCGCCACGGCGTTTGGAGAGACGAGCCCGATCGATACCAACCGCACGAAAGAAGGCAGAGCACTTAACCGTCGTGTGGAACTGTATGCCAGATAAAATTTTCTGATAACAGCAATGTTGTGCATCGAAGTAGTAGAAACGCAAAGCCCGCACTCGCGGGCTTTTTTGCGTTTGTAGTTTGCGCGATGGTGGCAATTGAACAGCAAGGAATTACCCACTGGAGGGAAGGTTATATGGCATAATGTCGCTGTGGTGAATTGCACCACTACCTCCACTACTTTCTCAGGGAATAATCCAATGTTGGTGCTGATTGGCGGCAGTGCATTGTCTGCGTTTCGCGTCGAGGAATTGCTGAACAAATGTCGTAAATTGTCACCGGGGCTGACTGAATTATCTGCCCGTACGCTCTACTTTATCGATGGTAGCTTATCGGCTGACACCGTCGTGCGACTGTGTGAGATGCTGGCAGCGGAGCAGGATGCTGATATAAAACCCGATCTCATTACTTTGCCTCGAGCCGGCACTATTTCACCCTGGGCTTCCAAAGCTACTGATATTGCACATAACTGTGGTTTGTCGGAGGTATCTCGTATCGAACGCGGGACCGGCTGGTTTGCGGCGAACGCTATCGCGGAAAACATACACCCGCTGTTTCATGATCGAATGACTGAAATGGTGCTGCGCGACGTAAATTCAGCAACGGAGTTATTCCGCGATAAGCCAGCTGCTCCGTTACTGGAGATAGATGTACTCAACGGTGGTGTTGAACAACTTAAAAAGGATAACGTCACTTATGGCTTTGCACTTTCCGAAGATGAAATTGAATACTTGGTAGAAAATTTCAAAACCATCAACAGAAATCCCACAGATGCCGAGCTGATGATGTTTGCACAGGCAAACTCTGAACATTGCCGACACAAGATCTTTAACGCAGATTGGGTGATAGACGGTGAGGCTGCTGATACCTCTTTGTTTGGCATGATCAGGGAAACTCACAGTGCGCAACCGACCGGTACGCTGGTGGCCTACGACGATAACGCAGCGGTGATAGCCGGATCTGAATGCAAGCGGTTTATGTCTGACCCGGTATCGCACGCTTATGGCTACACGCAGGAAGCAGCTAATATTCAGATTAAAGTCGAGACGCATAATCACCCGACGGCAATCAGCCCGTTTCCGGGGGCGGCTACCGGTGCCGGTGGTGAGATCCGCGATGAAGGTGCAACCGGTAACGGTGCTAAACCTAAAGCCGGTCTTTGTGGATTCAGTGTTTCGAACCTTCGTATACCAGGCTTTACCCACACCTGGGAGCAACACGCAGGTAAGCCAGAGCACATTGCATCAGCATTTCAGATTATGCAGGAAGGCCCTATCGGTGCGGCGGCTTTTAACAATGAGTTTGGCAGGCCCAATCTGACCGGATACTTTCGATGCTTTGAAAGTGAAGTATCTATGGGTGAAAAATCACACTGGCGCGGTTTTCATAAACCAATAATGATTGCCGGTGGTCTCGGTAATATAAGGCCACTGAATACCAGTAAAAAACCGGTCCCGGACGGCAGTGCCATTGTGGTATTGGGTGGTCCGGCTATGTTGATCGGTCTCGGCGGTGGTGCAGCGTCTTCACTTGCGAGCGGACAAAGTGACGCGGCTCTGGATTTTTCATCAGTACAACGCGGAAATCCTGAAATGCAGCGGCGCTGTCAGGAAGTACTCAATCACTGTATAGCGCTGGGTGATGATTCACCGATATTGTCTATGCATGATGTCGGTGCCGGTGGGTTGTCTAACGCGTTACCGGAACTGGTACATGACGCTGAGCGTGGTGCAACATTCGAGTTACGTGAGATTCTGGTCGATGAACGCGGCATGTCACCGATGGAAATCTGGTGTAATGAATCACAGGAACGCTATGTACTTGCCGTGGCTGCAGACAAGTTACCCGAGTTGACCTCTTTGTGTGAACGCGAGCGTTGTCCTTATGCCGTGGTTGGTGTTGCAACGACAAAAAAACATTTAAAAGTAACAGATAATCTGCTGAATAAAACCGCAGTAGATATGTCGCTGCAGGTGCTGCTTGGTAAACCGCCGCGTATGCAGCGCGAAACCGCAAGAAAAACGCATTGCGATTTGGCTCTTGAGCTTGACGATGTAAATGTAGAAGAAGCCTTAACCCGGGTACTACAGTCTCCAACAGTTGCGTCGAAGAATTTTTTGATCACTATCGGTGATCGTACAGTTGGTGGCCTGGTGCATCGTGATCAACTGGTCGGCCCTTTTCAGATACCGGTGGCAGACTGTGCGGTAACCTTGTCTGATTTTGATGGATACACTGGAGAGGCCATGGCAATGGGAGAGCGCTCGCCTGTTGCTCTGATCTCTCCTGAGGCATCCGGTCGTATCGCAATAGCCGAAGCGCTGACAAATCTTGCAGGCGTTGCAGTAGCTGATATCAAAGACATCAAGCTGTCTGCCAACTGGATGGCTGCGGCTAATGTTGATGATGCAGCACTTTATGACACGGTAAAAGCAGTAACACGCGACTTTTGCCTGCCTCTCGGCCTTTCAATACCCGTTGGCAAAGACTCTCTCTCTATGCAAAGTCGCTGGAGTAATGATGGCGAAGATAAAACAGTAACAGCACCCTTGTCCCTGGTGGTCACCGCATTCGCAGCTGTTAAAGACGTTAGGAAAACAGTAACGCCGCAACTGGTTAACTCGCCGGATACCGTATTGTTGCTGGTGGATATCGGCAATTCCAAAGACAGGCTTGGCGGGTCTGTCTTTGCGCAGGTTTATGGACAGATCGGTAATCAGTGTCCTGATATTGATAATGTTTCCGGGTTTAAAGCGTTTATCAATTGTATGCATCAGCTGATCGACAGTGGTTCAGTACTGGCTTGCCATGATCGCTCTGATGGTGGCGCTATAGTAGCAATTGCAGAAATGTGTTTTGCCGGAGGTTGTGGTGCAACAGTCGCGCTGACCAGCGGTAGCAACGGTGTTGCCGGTGCGTTGTTCAGTGAAGAAGCAGGGCTTGTCATTCAGATCAAAGAGTCAGACCTTGAGCAAGTGCAGGGTGTGTTTAAAGCCTGCGAACTAATGCATCTTGTTACTCAAATTGGAGCCGTCACAGAATCTGCCGATCTTGTCGTGTCTGTAGATAATAAAGAGGTGATAAACAAACCGGTTATCAGTCTCAAACGTCAGTGGTGGGAGACGTCTTTTCAGATGCAGCGCCTGCGGGATAACCCCGACTGTGCAGAGCAGGAGTTCGAACTGATAAGCGACGCAACTGATCCCGGTATCACACCAGAGATAACTTTTGATCCTGATGACAACATTGTATCTGCCCTGACAGAACGACCCACAGTAGCGATTCTCAGGGAGCAGGGTGTTAATGGTTATGTCGAGATGGCCGCCGCTTTCGATAAGGCCGGCTTTAAAAGCGTCGATGTACACATGAGCGATATTGTTCAGGGACGTGTAACACTGAATGAATTTTCCGGTCTGGTGGCGTGTGGTGGTTTTTCCTACGGTGATGTTCTGGGCGCCGGTGGAGGATGGGCCAGTTCCGTTCTTTATAATCAGCGCGTTCGTGATCAGTTTGAAGCGTACTTTGCGCGCACTGATGTATTTGCACTTGGCGTTTGCAATGGCTGTCAGATGTTGTCAAAAATCAGAGAGCTCATTCCCGGAGCATCACACTGGCCTGACTTTATCCATAATACTTCCGAACAGTTCGAAGCCAGATTCTCTACTGTAAAAGTGCAGTCCTCGGCATCGATTCTTTTAACCGGTATGGAAGGTTCAAGAATTCCGGTGGCAGTGGCTCATGGTGAAGGTAAGGTCACAGGTTTAATAAAAACATCGCAGGTATCTCTGCGGTATGTAGATAATCACGGCGATGCTACTGAACGGTATCCATTGAATCCAAATGGTTCGGCGGCAGGTGTTACCGGCCTGTGTAACGATGACGGGCGTTTTAACATCATGATGCCGCACCCCGAAAGGGTATTTAGAGCTGTGCAGAATTCCTGCCCTGGGAGGGACTGGCCGGAAAACGGGCCCTGGTTGCGTATGTTCCGCAACGCCAGGCACTGGGTTTCACAGGCTTAACCACCAGCCAGGTGCTTGACCGATCCCCGGCTTAAGCACCTGTGCCTGGTGTAGGTATTTTTT
>CAZKAQ010000154.1:0-8063 GCA_964550655.1 uncultured Granulosicoccaceae bacterium | reverse complement strand
GTTTATAGGCTAAAACTAAAATTAGTCGGTCGCCTTGTGAATAATGCAGGTTAAGTGAATCGACTAGCTAGCGACCTTGCCATTCAGGCTTGCGCTTGGCGAGAAACGCATCCATACCCTCACGGAAGTCGTGACTGGTGTAACACTGGATAATCAGATCATCCCCTTCAACAGCTGCAGCATGTGCACGCAAACGACGCAGGCCTTCCTTTGATGCGGCCATAGTCAATGGTGCATGCCCATGCATGACTTCACAGAGTGCATGTGCTCTGTCCAGAGGATCAGCCACTGATTCATTAACAAGGCCAATCGTTAACGCCTCATCCATTTTTATCAGTCGCGAAGTAATCAGGATTTCTCTGGTACGTGATGCACCCAGCAGTTCTACAAGGCGTGACAAATTACCGACCGAGAGACAGTTACCCAGCGTGCGGGCAATCGGAAAGCCAAACAGGATATCGTCACTGGCGATACGTAAATCGCAACAGGCAGCGATTGCCGCACCGCCCCCGGTACAGGCACCGCGAATGGCCGCAATGGTCGGTATCGGCAGCGATTCAAGCAAACCCAACACTCGATCCATGCGACGTTCATAACCCAGTGCATCTTCTTCGCTGCGAAAATCTCTAAATGCGGCTATATCAGTACCCGCAGCAAATGCTTTATCACCGGCACCGGTGATGATCAATGATCTTATAGCCAATGACTTGTCCAGCACGGACTCGCAGAATGTCGCCAGTGATTCGTACATATCGAACGTCAGTGCATTTCTGGCTTCCGGTCGATTGAACGTAATGACACCGGTGTCACCCGTTTGCATGAACTGCAGTTCGTCAGTCATCAATACCACTCCGGCTATTATTGCAAGCAACCGTTTTCAAGAAAGTAATTCGAGCATGCAGACACTTATAATTTGGCACAAGTACTTACGCCACGGCAGGTTAGGTCTGTGACTCAGGGATAGACTCCAGCTCAGACTATTCTTTATCCGTAACAGGTTGCTTAATCTGAATTTTAAATTCATTATTGAGTAATTGAGCAGCAAATTGCAATGACTATCGACACACACTCCGAATTAAGACGCCGCCTGAGCCGCGAGCTGGCCGGCGAGGTTCACGGAGATCTGTTCACTCGTGGCCGCTATGCCACCGACGCCTCGATCTATCAAATGATGCCCGCCGGCGTTGTTCTGCCCCGCAGTATTGAAGATATTCAGGCAACGCTAAACCTTGCCCGCGAATTCGAGATGCCAATCACCGCACGTGGTGGTGGAACCTCGCAATGTGGTCAGACGGTCAACTCAGGATTGATCATCGACAATTCCCGCTACCTTAATCAGTTGATTGAACTTGATGTAGCGAACCGTCGTTGTCTGGTACAACCGGGCATTGTACTCGACGAGCTAAACCGTTTACTAAAACCCCATGGACTCTGGTTTCCTGTCGATGTTTCAACCGCATCGCGTGCAACGATTGGCGGTATGGCCGCCAACAACTCCTGCGGCCAGCGTTCTATTCACTACGGTACGATGCGTCACAACGTCAATGCCATTGATGCGATCCTGCCATCCGGGACCAGTATGCGTTTTGATGCAATCAATCCTTCACTGAACAACATAAACGGTGAAAAACGCGAGTTGAGCAAAGCGCTACTTGATCTCGCTAAACAGAATGCAAACACAATCAAAGAACGCTTTCCAACTGTGTTGCGTCGCGTCGGCGGTTATAACATCGATGCACTCCTTGAATCCGACAATGACATCAACCTGTCGCACCTGTTGGTTGGCTCTGAAGGAACACTCGCCTACTCAACCGCCATTGAATTAAAACTCTCACCGTTACCGCACAATCGGGTACTGGGTGTTTGTCATTTCCCGACCTTCTATCAGGCAATGGATGCAACCCGGCATCTGGTGGAGCTTGGACCTCATGCAGTCGAGCTTGTTGATAGCACGATGATTCAGCTTGCACGCGATATCGACATATACAAATCATCGGTTGATGAATTCGTAAACGGTAAGCCCGCTGCAGTACTACTGGTTGAGTTCGCCTTTGAAACACACGATGACAACCTCAAACAATTGTCGCGATTACACCAACGAATGGGTGATCTCGGTTTTAGCTGGGAAGGTAAAGACAAACAATGGGGGGGCGTAGTTGATGCGATCGACAGCGACATGCAGGCACGCATCAGCGAGGTCAGAAAGGCCGGACTGAATATCATGATGTCAATGAAGTCCGAAGGTAAACCGGTCTCGTTTGTCGAAGATTGCGCGGTTGAGCTAACAGACCTTGCCGATTTCACAGCAGAACTTACCGAAGTATTCAACAGGCACGGAACGCCCGGCACCTGGTATGCGCATGCATCGGTCGGCTGCCTGCATGTCAGGCCGGTGCTGAACATGAAGCTTGAAAAAGATGCCAACACTATGCGGGAAATCGCCGAAGAAGCCTTTGATCTCGTACTGAAGTACAAGGGCTCACACTCCGGTGAACATGGCGACGGTATATCACGTTCCGAATTCCACACAAAGATGTTTGGCGCAGACATGGTATCGATATTCGCTGAAGTCAAACGTCACTTTGATCCACACAATTTGTTCAACCCGGACAAGATCGTCAATGCACCTCGCATGAATGACCGAACCTTGTTTCGTTATCCACCCGACTACAAGATGATCTCTATCAAACAAGAACTTGACTGGTCTGAGTGGAGTGGCGCCAGCGGCGGACTGCAAGGCGCTATCGAGATGTGCAACAACAACGGCGCCTGTCGCAAAATGAAAGGCGGTGTCATGTGCCCGTCGTATCGCGTTACGCTCAATGAAAAGGATGTCACCCGTGGCCGCGCTAATACACTTCGGCTTGCCTTGTCAGGCCAGCTAGGTGACGACGCCCTGAGCTCGGACGCAATGCACGACACCATGAAACTATGCGTATCGTGTAAAGCCTGCAAGCGCGAGTGCCCAACCGGCGTCGACATGGCAAAGATGAAGATCGAAGCACTCGCCGCACGCGCTCGTTCTCATGGTTACAGCCTGCACGATCGTCTTGTCGCACACCTGCCACGCTATGCACCTGTAGCAACAAAGCTGAGCATCTTGATAAACCTGCGTAACTCATCTCCGCTATTGGCAAAATTAATGGAACGCGTCACTGGCTTTGCCGCACATCGCGCGCTACCAAAGTGGTCATCAACTCCATATCGGGATGACACAACTCAACACAACGGACAACGTGATGTCGTATTACTAGCCGATACTTTTAACACCTGGTTTGAACCGGAAAAACTACGTGCAGCACGTCGCGTACTGGAAGCCGCCGGCTATCAGGTTAAGCTCGCCCGGCTACCCGGGCAACGCAGGTTGTGCTGCGGACGCACCTACCTTGCCACCGGCATGTTGAAACAAGCCAAGCGTGAAGCAACACGTATGGTCAACGCACTGTTACCCTGGGCTGAAAAAGGTGTTCCCATTGTCGGACTTGAGCCAAGTTGCCTGTTAACCTTGCGAGATGAATACAAGGTTCTGATACCGGGTACCGCAACCGATAAAGTTGCAGAGAAAGCCATGCTACTCGAAGAGTTAATTGTCGACGATCACAATCAGGGTCAACTTAACTGGACACTCAAGGCACCAGCCACCACCGCACTGGTGCATGGACATTGTCACCAAAAAGCGCTCGGGGCATTTTCTGCAGTTCAACAGTGCCTTGATCTGATACCCGACATGGACGTTAAGCTTGTTGAATCAAGTTGCTGTGGAATGGCCGGCGCTTTCGGCTATGCAAGGGAAACAGCCGAGGTATCAATGCAGATGGCAGAACTTGATCTGCTCCCTGCTGTACGCAATGCCGATAAAGACACTTTGATTGTCGCTGACGGCACTTCGTGTCGCCACCAGATAGCCGATGGGACAAAACGTCAGGCTATTCACGTTGCCGAAGTGCTGCTCATGGCATTAGAAAATGGTTCAGCAAATAACATCGTCGATCCAACTGACGTACAACACACAACCAGCCAGGTTACCGGCCAACATGCTGTTGGAGATGCAACCTGATTGACGCACTAACCGAATTTAATCAGCACGCCATTCATTATTTACGTTAATAATTTTACAGGGATAAAGCGCCTCGTATTTTTTATTGTTTTGCTGGCAGGATGACAGTGCTTTTTTGATTGCTTCATTCCTCGAGGTTTTGCTTGATCTCCACGACCACGAACCGTTGACCGACTGCGCAAAAGCCTTATTAGTGTTTACAGCCATATATTTTTTTCGGTAAGACCCAAGCGCCTTATTTGTCATAATATCTGATTCACTCTTTGCCACAGGCGTATCCGTTTGCCGGTACATATCCGTCCAGTCATCGTTTAAATGAACTATTTTACACGGCTGTCGATTTTCGAATCCCAGATTCCGGGCACGACAACTGGCCAGCGCATTGTTTATGGCATGTTGTTTAGAGGTGCGGTTTGATCGCCAGTTCCAGTTACCACTGTCGGACTGAGCAAATGCTTTGTGCCCTTTAGCGTCGAGATATTTATTTGCAAAAGACTTGCGCGCGTCTTTCTTGATAATGATAATACCACCAACAGTTCTACTTAGCCGTTCATAGGCAGTATCATTTCGGTTAAAAAGAGCACTCTGAATTAGAGTCATCGAATCTGCAATCGCATTTCTACCGCACTCTTCATACGCGCTTGACATCTTTTTTCTCTCTGCCGCAGAAAACTTAACGCCAGAATAAAAATCAACAAATTTGTCCAGCAGATCCGTACCGCAACTATCGACAATATTTTGCGTAAACTGGTTGCCAACATTTTTCCAGCTTAATGATTTTCCAATCATTTTTCTTAGCTTGTTGGTGACTTGTTTTTGCTTTACTTCAGACAACTTGCCGAGCTCGGCGTGTTTAATACGCTCAGCATACTTATATACCTGACGTTCATTTACTTTTTCCCATTTGTTCTGCCAGCCCAACGCTTCAGCGTACTTGTCAGAATTGGCTGCATAAGAGCTGCCACAAAATATAATCAGGGTAATACTAAGGAGGAGTTTGTACATATCCGGCTCTTACGAATCCCTTATCGAATCCTTTATCAAGGGAACAAGGGTGATGGCGGCACAGCTTTTACAAGACTTCTGAGACGTACCACCGAGTTGATCCCGGTTACTTCATTTCTATGAATCAGCGGCCGATTCTTAAATAACTTGTCCCGACACTTCGCAAATTACGGATTTTTGGTAGTACTTGCGCATTCTACGTACAGATTGGCTCCTCCCATCCGTATAATCTGATTGGTTGAAAATTCCACACTCGAATTCGATTAGTTTCAGAGAGAATTACCAGGTGATACCGGTTCACATGTCGTACAGCGACTTATTAGTGAACAAGTTTCGTTTGCTATGGTCATAAGGAAGGTGCGCTTGGCCTGAAGATATAGCATCATCACAGCTAGCCTGCTGTAGACAGCGTGAGAAATATGTTTAGTTACTAGAACGCGAGTACACAAAACTAACGTTGTTTCAGCCCTGAACAGCTTTGAGTAAGAGTCACTGAGTAACTCGATTTCGTAGTTCCCGACCAAAGGACGTTTTAGCGTGAATTTTAAATCCAGAGAAGCCGTAGATCAGGGACAGCCGGATGCGAGCAGGACGATTGCGGAATTACCCCTGATTGATTTTAGCGATGCCGGCTATCAGGCCGAACCGTTACCCACACTCGCAGAATACGCCAGTCAATGGAAACTTGCCCGTTCAAGCCGGGGCGTTGAAGTGCTTGACTACGACCTGTGTCGTGAAGTGATGGTTTCCCACAAATTTGGCACGGGTCACCCAAGACTGATGGATGTGATTGGTCTGCCAGAAGGCCCGGCCTTACACTATAAACGCAACTCCATATCGTTTCACAACCGCGGAGATATCCGAAAGAAACTTCGAGCACCACTGAATCGTACGCTTGGAATACAAGGGGCTCAGCGATTCCGTACTGATATCAAACAAGTCGTGCAACAAACAATCGATGAAATCCCACATGATCAGGAAGTCAATCTGATTACAGCACTGTGCGATCGCATCCCGTCACGGGTCTATTGCTACTGGCTTAATGCACCTCTCGAAGACGCAGAGTTTGTGTCTCGAACCTCGCACACAGTGCAGCAGGTACACACCCGTAATCCGGAACATACAAAAGCAATCACTAAAGCATTTGAAGATCTGCTTGTTTATGTTGATACACGCATCGAAGCTGCAATGAAGAATCCGGGTAATGATCTCCTGTCAGAACTGATACAGGCTACTGAAGATGGACAAATGACACACGATGATTTGCGCAACTGGGTTGTTAAGCTTGCCGAAGCCAACACCGACAACTCTTCGCACCAAATAGCTATTGCAGTCATTGAACTGGCGTCGCGACCAGACTTGTGGGCGAGCTTGCGTGAAGATCCTTCGCTAATTCCTGCAGCGCTACGCGAAGTGATGCGTTTTCATCCACGATCGTTGTCCACTTCCCGCGAAGCAATGGAAGATGTGGTGATGGATGGTGTTCTTATTCCTGCAGGGCAAGCAGTGTTTGCCAACATCGGTGCGGCGCATTGGAACCCAGATCACTTTCCCGAGCCTGAACAATTCAATATTCACAGGCCAACAACACCGGCGCACCTGAACTTCGGCGGAGGCATTTTTTCATGTATTGGCCGATTTGCGGTGACGATAGAAATTGAGGAAGTTATCGCTTGTCTGACTGAGAAGTACGGCGAACTAAAAATTACGCGATCTGAATTCAGCCACTCTCCTATGTTCACATCCGTCGATGTACTGGACGTTGTGCTAAAGGTCTGAACCTAAAGTATCCGCACAGTTTCAGTTTGATCGATTGCCATAGCCGACTGGTAGTGCAATTCTGAGCGGAGCAACCTTCTGCCACAATATGTATGTTCAGGTATTTTTGGCACAAAAGACAGAACCGATCTGACGCAGCCTGCGCGAACTCGATCGATTCTGTCTCCGGCTATAATTTTAAACCTGTAACAAGCCAGGTGTTACGTCTGGTCGTCGTGAACCGTGTTCATCAAACATAGCGCTAACAGCAAGGTAGCTACAACACCCGATACTCCAGCAACAGGCGATGGTAGAAAGGCATCACGCCCAAAGATAATCACGATCGAATTGGCAACTATAGCAACAACACCAGCCAACGCGGTCAAGCCACCCAATGCGTTAGAGCCTGCAGTCTTTTTAGCTAACCCGAAAACCACCGCCGCAAGACCCAGCAGAACCTTCGCAGCGTTATACACCATAAAGGAAAATGCAACGATTGCTCCCATCAACGGGGCCGCAGCTTCGATTGCCTGGGTGACTCCACCAAAAGGCCCGAACAGTTTAAGACCGATACTCACTTGCACTACATTGAACACAGCGCTGAATGCAATGGCAGACCATCCAAGGTGATGACTTTTGGCTTGTACCAAAGCGGCACCGGCGAAGGCCACAAGAATTGTGAACAGAACACCTTCCAGGCCCCAGATATACGGCTGTGGTCCGGCAATACCAGAACTGAAAAGAGCAGTAAACACTGCCTGAGTAACCACCAGCGCGATCAGCAAATACGCTACGATCTGTGCATTGCGTTTTAGAGTAAATTCCATGTTTGCATCCTGTGTTTATGTTTTTATTGAGTGTGTAGTCGGTGTTTTCTCTCGATAGCTACAAGTTTAACAGATTCGAGAAAAAACTTAGTGCTCCTGAAGATACTTTAGTTCTCCTGGGTTACACTGATATCATTGCAGATCCTGTAGTTAGCCTCTTTTCAAAATGTCTGTCCGAGTCATTTTGTATCCCGCTTCTTTGCGAACCATTGATCGGCACATTCGTTTGCTACATATTATTTATACTGCAATGCCATAGCAAGCACAAATTCAACTGTGCAATTTACTCAACAAGTCTAACAGCTGTTTGGTTTCTGTTTTTGTTAATGGATCCACTGTGAGTTTTGTTACTGCCAATGCACTAGCCTGCATTATTCATGAGGATTCGGCACCCAGAGTCATTATCGCTAAACAGG
>CAZKAQ010000153.1:0-8075 GCA_964550655.1 uncultured Granulosicoccaceae bacterium | reverse complement strand
ATCCGGTGCTATGGGTGTCTTTGTTAATCTTTCTTTGTTAATCGCTTCGATTGATCAGATGTAGCATCGCCATAAAGATTTAGTTCAGGGCAGCTTTAATGATTAGCATTTTATTGTTTGTTTAGTGTATTCAGATAATTTATAAACAGATGCTGTTTTTGTCGACTGCGCTTTCGGATCACTGATTCCATGTTCCATGGACGCCCGGAAGCCGAACTTGTCAAAAAATCGATCGTACATATCAGTACCGTAGCTGCCGGTAGCATAAAGCTGTCCGGAGGAATCGTCGAACTCAAGCTCGATTGCCGCCAAAGGATGGGGTGCAGGGCCACCAAGCACTTTTGCTCCCAATGACGGGTCATATACGCTGCGTTCTGAACAACATGAGATCAGTCCTGCCTGTTCGACTGATTTTCCTTTTTCCCGGTTGAAGTAGGTGACCGGATCGTGACGATAATTTATAAACGAGATCTCTTTGGCTGGATGACTCATTTTGTGGCTGCAAATAGCCGAGTAGGCGACGATCGATTGGTCCGGCCCAACACCGCCACGCCACTGGGAGTCTTCAGTGGTAGTCAGTGATTTACCTGTATTGATCAGTAAACAAGGGGTGGTTATATAGGGATAAAAGAACAGATAAGGCTCACCTACCGTTATCTGATCTGCTTTAAGTATTCCTGAAGCGCCATTTATTAACAAACAACGTTGATAATTCATCTTATCAGTTTGCGCTAGTAGTCCTGTCGAGTGCGAACCCGCAGCCAAAACTATTGAACTGCATATTCTGGTGAAGTCTCGTCTTTTCATGCCGGTTCTTCCTTTCGTATTTTTCCCGCAAGCCGGTGTTTGTTAATTGCTGTTCAGGGGAGGGCTGGTTTAGTAGTTAGTGTGTGTGAATATTTGTTATTGGTCAAAAAAATATCATCAGTGTTCAGTCGGCGTTCGGTCACTCGAAGAGTTATGTAGTCGATGCAAAAATTAGTTTTTTAACTTTGCCGAGTACCATTTTGGCAAGGTACTGTAAACATCTGTTACTCGATATTGTGACATTGAAGTGAAACGAGTACCGTCCATATCGAAGGCTGTGTAGTAGGCTACGCGGTAATCTCCACCCTCGGCTCGTCCATGGTCAAACATAAAAATATAAAGGACAAACTTATGAAACTAAAACTTACTCTCGCTTCTGCTATTACAGGCTTTGCTCTATGTGCAACCGGGCCTGCGATGGCTCAATTTGACTTGCTTGATGGCTGGTCTGGTAGTGCTAACGCAGGCTTTCTTTTTACATCCGGTAACAGTGAAAACACCAATTTCAATGGTTCTGCCAGTATCACCAAGCAGATTAACCTCTGGAGTCACACGGCGTTCGGTAGCGCCTTTTTCGCCGAATCCAATGATGAGGACATAGCAGAGCGGTTTGAACTTGGCTATAAGTTAGATCGTCAGTTCACCGATACTTTGTACGGTTTTGGACGGGCCAGGTACGATACAGATGAATTTGGAAATATCGATAATCGATATAGCCTTATTGCTGGTGTCGGCAATAAATTTCTGGATGATGACAAACAGTTTTTTTCAGCTGAAGTTGGTATTGGCTATACTCTGACCGAGTTCGACAGACCACTCGATGCCGAACCGTTTGACGATACTCCGCAAATCGGCCCCGACGGTTTGCCCATAACTGGCCCCGACGGTTTGCCCATAACTGTTGTGCCTCCAACCTTTGATGATGACGATCTGGAAGATGACGGTGTTGTTTTATATGGTGCTGCGAACTACAGCAATAAACTGAGTGATATTCTGACATTTAATTCGGTATTTACCATCGAGATAGCAGATGTCAACACCTTAACTGTCTGGGACAATAGTCTGCTGGTTGCTTTGTCGGAGCGTATTTCATTGTCTTTTGGCATACTGACCAGAAACAATAGCGATATCGAAGGTGCGTTGGGTGATAACACAGATACCGCAACGCGCTTCAACATAGTTGTTGGTCTTTAGTTGCAAAAATTGTATTGACTATGAAGTGGAGAGCCCCGGCTTGATCGGGGCTTTTTAATTGCGCCGCAAACGACGATCCAGCAGTTCTATCCAATGCATTACAGGTGTATCACCGGATGCTGACTGCAAGTGCAACAGGCAACCGATATTGGCTGTTGCAATAATGTCCGGTTGTTCCTGCTTTATTGCATCTATTTTGCGCGTCAAAAGTTTTTGCGATAAATCTTTTTGCAAAATTGAGTAAGTGCCCGCCGAACCGCAGCAAAAGTGTGAGTCTTTTATTCGGGTAAGCGAAAAGCCGAGCTCTTTAAGCAGCTTTTCAGTAGTACCCATTTTCTTCTGACCATGCTGTAGCGTACAAGGTGGATGAAAGGCGATTGCGGTATCAGCCTCGGTCTTCAGTTCAGATAAATCTTCTGCGGCGATCACCTCACTTACATCTTTACAAAGTGCGCTTATTTTTTCCGCCTTGTGTGCGTATTTTGCGTCGTGTTTCAGTAGCTCACCATACTCGGCGACAAACACACCGCAGCCACTGGCAGTCATTACAATGGCTTCTGCACCGGCCTCAATGTGTGGCCACCAGGCGTCTATATTAGCGCGCGCAAACTGCAGACCTTCTTCCTGTTCGTTTAAGTGATAGCTTAATGCCCCACAGCACCCCGCTTGTTTGACAGCGATCAGATTGATTGCCAGTTTGTCCAGTACTCTTGCGGTGGCCGGATTGATATCCGGTGCCATTGAAGGCTGTACGCAGCCGTCCAGTACCAGCATGGTGCGCTTGTGAGTGGTGGTGGGCCAGCTACCGGCTTTTTGTTTGGCAGGCAGATGTGAACGCAGTGATGAAGGCAGTATGGGAGCGACGCTTTGGCCGAGTTTCACCAGCGGTGAGATTCTGTTTTTGTAAGGCAGAATCGCACGCATGGTTTTGCGTAATAGTTTCTGTCTTATGCTGCGTGGAACCTGGTTCTCTACCAGATGCCGTCCGGCATCTGCCAGGTGACCGTACTCAACACCTGAAGGACAGGTTGTTTCGCAATTGCGGCAAGTCAGACATCTGTCCAGGTGGGTTTGGGTTTTCTCCGAAGGTGTCTGGCCTTCGAGCACTTGTTTTATGAGGTAGATTCGACCGCGAGGGCTGTCGAGTTCATTGCCGAGTAAGTCGTAGGTCGGACAGGTGGCGAGGCAGAAACCGCAGTGTACGCACTTACGCAGAATGTTATCTGCCTGCTTGCCGAGTTCAGACTGGCTGTATTTATCCAGAAGAGAAGTTTGCATATTTCAGAATTCCGGAAACAATCGCTGGTGGTTAAAAATGCCGTCAGGATCAAATTCGTGTTTGAGTCTTTGATGTAGTTTGACAAGTGGATCCGGTAGCGGATGAAAAACACCTGCCTGCCGTTTGATTTTTTCATCAGCACGAAACAGTGTTGCGTGTCCACCAACCGAGGCAATGCTGCTGCGTATTGTGTCTGCTGGTACATCGCTTATCAGCCAGCGCTGCATACCAGCCCAGTCATAGAGCCAGTCGCCCTCAATATCTGCCGGATCAGTCAATGCCGGTACGCTGATGCGCCACAGAGGTTTGTGAGTATTGAAAAATTCCAGTTTGTGTTCACGTAGTTGATGCCAGAAATCATGGTTGTCTGCTTTGTCGCCGGGTAGTTTGTCTGCTGCTGCATTGACGGCGGCTTCAGAACCTGCAATACGCGTATACATACTGCCGTTGTAAAAGGCAGATGCTGTGACTGGTAATCCCATGCCGGCCAATGCCTGCATGTCATTGATGGCTTTCTCTGTTTGTGTTGCAGAGACAAGGGTTACTTCATGTTTTGTTGCAGGCAGTACTTTAATTGATATATCGAGTAGTGCGCCCAGCGTTCCCATCGCGCCGGTCATTAGTCGACTGACATCGTAGCCTGCGACATTTTTCATGACCTCGCCACCGAACTTTAGAATCTGCCCGCGGCCGTTTAATACCCGACAACCGAGGATGTAATCCCGTGCTCCGCCTAGGTAGGGTTTAGCGGGGCCCGCCAGTGCGCAGGCGATTGTGCCGCCCAGTGTTGCGTTATCGCCGAATGCGGGTGGTTCGAAGGCCAGTGTTTGATCGTACTCAGCCAGTGCGCTTTTTATGGTCTCAAGCGTTGTGCCTGCTCTTGCTGTGATAACAAGTTCGGTAGGTTCATAGCTGATGATGCCGCTGTGGTTGCTGATGTTGAATTCGGCTGCATCGTTGACGATGCCAAGAAATGATTTGCTGCTATTGCCGGTGATGCTGAGTTTCTGTTTGTCTGCCGCTGCATGCTGTACCTGAGACTGCAACTCCGCACTTTGATCCTGATCTGTCACTAGAAGCGCTCGATGTCAGCATGAGGCAGTTCACCGTGGTGAACGTGCAGGGCGCCATATTCCGCACAGCGGTTCAGTGTTGGTATAGCTTTTCCCGGGTTTAACAGTGCGTTCGGGTCGAATGCGTTTTTTATGGCGTGAAACTGTGTAATCTCATCGCTTTCGAACTGTACGCACATTTGATTGATTTTTTCCATTCCAACACCGTGTTCACCGGTGATTGTGCCACCAACTTCAACGCAAAGCTCAAGTATTTTTGCACCCAGTTCTTCAGTTCTTTCAAGTTCCCCGTCTATATTGGCATCAAACAAAATAAGCGGATGCAGGTTGCCATCACCGGCGTGAAAAACATTGGCTATTCTTAGTCCGTATTCCTCAGACCAGACATTCATCTGCTGTAGTACTTTTGAAAGATGACGGCGCGGGATTGTGCCGTCAATGCAATAGTAATCCGGTGACAGTCTGCCAACCGCCGGAAACGCAGACTTTCGTCCCTTCCAGAGCTGCATGCGTTCTTCTTCATCGCGTGCAATGTGTACTACTGTTGCATTGTTTTTTCGTACCAGTGCATCTACTTGTTGTAACTGATCCTGTACTTCTTCTTCTGTGCCATCAAGCTCACACAAAAAGAGTGCTTCAACATCGGTTGGGTAACCACACTTCGCAAAAGCTTCTGCCGCGATGATGGCAGGCTTGTCCATCATTTCAAGGCCGGCTGGAATGATGCCGTTGGCAATTATCTCTGCAACTGTATCACCGGCTGTGTCAACGCTGTTAAATGCTGCCATCAGCAGTTTGGTTGTATTGGGTTTCGGCAGCAGCTTGACAACAATTTCAACAGTCACTGCTAGCATCCCTTCAGAACCATGTAACAAGCCGAGTAAATCAAGACCCTGTGTATCCGCTGCCAGCCCGCCAACAGTAATCAATTCTCCTTCAATAGTTACAGCAGTGACTTCAAGAACATTGTGTACGGTCATGCCGTACTTCAGGCAATGCACACCACCGGAGTTTTCTGCGACGTTACCGCCAATGGTGCAGACTATCTGAGACGACGGGTCAGGTGCGTAGTAGAGATTAAAGTCCGAGACTGCTTCGGAAATCGCGAGGTTGCGAACGCCGGGCTGTACCACTGCGGTTCGGGCTTTGTTATCAATATTTAAGATTTTATTGAACTTTGCCATACCCAGCACGATGCCGTTCTTTAGCGGCAATGCACCGCCGGATAAGCCCGTGCCTGCGCCTCTTGCGACGACCGGGACCTGTAATTCGTGGCAGATACGCAGAATCTTTTGTACTTGCTCGATCGTCTCTGGCAGAACTACCAGTGGTGGTTTCTGTCTGTATACAGCAAGCCCGTCTGACTCGTAGGGGAAGAGATCTTCGTCCTCGTGCAGCACCGATTCTGCATCCATAAATGTCAGAAAGCGAGAGAGAAGTTCATCCCGGGTTTCGTTGCTTAGATCGAGAGTTTCATCTTTGAACAGTTGGTGTGACATGGATGTTCCGAATCCGGCTGAGGGTGTATCAATCAGTATACCTTGATGTATCCGGTTTGAATCAAAATGTTGCCGGCTTTTAGCTCATCTTCTTAATGTGAATTGAGTCACGTGAGAGAAACAGTGTGTCACATACACTTTGGGCAAAACAGCTGGTGAATTGTTGCCAATGCTGCTCAACTCAAGAGACAAGGATATGGCATGTACGCAGTAAAAAATCGCTATTACAAACATTCCAAGCTCGATGAGAAACGTTTCAGGATGATCCTTGAGCTGTTTTCGAAAGATATCACCGCGGTTGAGTGTGCCAAACAGACCGGCGTTAACGTGCGCTCAGTCAATTCCATTTACCTGAAACTTCGCAACCGGATTGCCGACTGGTGTGAATCTAACGCCTCCGGCACGCCCGGGTTAAACGCCAGTCGGGACAAGAGCGATACCTCCGACGGAATCGTTTCCGCCTATCTTGACAGTGCCAGTGACGGTGTTGTCGGTATCTATCTCTACCTGATGGATGATCAGGTTTACTGTGCATTGATGAACGGTGTATCGCTGGGTGAACCGGATTCTATTGAAGAAGGGCAGTGGCGTGAGTATCCGCTCGGTGTTGATGTCAGACAGGATATGAAGCTCAAGATAAAGAGTGCTACTTATCAGAGTGCCCGTAGTGTGGGTGATATTGAACGCATAGAATCGTTCGGCCACTTTTTGCGTATGCGTTTGATAAAATTTAAAGGATTGCGCCGTGAAAAATTCTACTTTCATTTAAAAGAAAGTGAATATCGTTACAATCACCGCAATCAGGATCTCAATTCACTGTTACTGCAAATGTTAGGTGAAACTCCTATAGAGTAGTAATGCATAAGCTGCGTATTTAGCTTATGGCGCAAGACGCTCGATTCGCCAGTTGTTATCTGCTTCTGAAGTACCTTGATCAGCGTTACCAGCTGCTGCTTTAGTGAAACGAAAACGATCGTGTTGTCGGCTTGGTCGACCCTGCCAGAACTCGTAAACATCAGGTACTAGTTTGTAGCCTCCCCAGTTGCCCGGTCTTTGCAGTGTATTCTCGTTAAATTTGTTTTGTATTTCCTGAGTGCGCTCTGTTAACCACTGCTGGTTGTCAATTACCTGTGATTGAGGTGATGCTACAGCGCTGAAACGGCTTCCGATTGGTCGCTTGTTAAAGTACTCATCGGATCTTGCAGCACTTGCCTTGCTGACTTTGCCCTCGATACGCACCTGACGTTCAAGTTCCCGCCAGTAGAACACCAATGCGGCATTCGGGTTGCCTGCCAGCTCTGTGCCTTTACGACTGTCATAGTTGGTATACCAGTAGAATCCGTCCGCGTTGAATTGCTTTAGCAGAACCACTCTGGCAGACGGCGCACCGTTACTGCCAACCGTAGCCAGAGTCATGGCTGTTGCATCAATGATATCTGCACTTCTGGCGTCGTTCATCCATGTATTGAACAAGCTTAACGGATTGCTCGTCAGAGTTTTGCGCGTTAATTCATCCAGTTTGTAGTCTTTGCGATCATCCTGCAGATCACCGGTGTTGTCTGTCATATTTTAAATTGTCCTGCGTGCGTAATGATATTTGTCAGTAGTCTCACTCAGCCAGGCTATGTTGCCGGAGTAACGCTATCGTTGGAAGATGTGCAAAAAGTTATAGTATTATACGTTTTTGACTCGTTACGGGGACGATTAATGGCTTCTTTTGATGTTGTATCTGAAATTGATGAGCATGAACTTTCCAATGCAGTGGATCAGGCGAATCGTGAAATTGGCAACCGTTTTGACTTCAAAGGCTCTGATGCGAAGATCGATTTGTCAGAGGAAGCGATGACACTCGAGGCTGCCAGCGATTTTCAGATCCAGCAGATGCAACCGATCATCCTGCAAAAACTCACCAAGCGGGGTATCGATATCAGTTGTTTAAATCACGGCGACATTCAGGCCAGTGGTCAGAGGGTACGTCAGGTGCTGGGCATTAAAAAAGGAATTAACAAAGAGACTGCCGGTAAGATTGTCAAGGCAATCAAAGGCTCAAAGATGAAACTACAAGCGGCAATTCAGGGGGATCAGGTCAGAATCACAGGTAAAAAGCGTGATGACCTTCAGGGCGCTATCGCTCTGCTAAAAGGGTCTGAATTCGATCTGCCGTTGCAGTATATAAATTTCAGAGACTGACCAACCCTGCTAGCCTGCATTATTCACGAGGAT
>CAZKAQ010000152.1:0-8111 GCA_964550655.1 uncultured Granulosicoccaceae bacterium | reverse complement strand
CAAGGGTTGCAGGCTTTGGCAGCACATGGGTTGCAAGGGTTACAGGCTTTTGCAGCACATGGGTTGCAAGGGTTGCAGGCTTTTGCAGCACACGGGTTGCAAGGGTTACAGGCTTTTGCAGCACATGGGTTACAAGGATTACAGGCTTTCGCAGCGCAAGGGTTACATGGATTGCACGGGTTACAGGCAGCTACAACTTCTTTTGCGGCTTCTACAGCTTTGTCGCTGGTGGTGTTGTCGCAACCGGCAAGTGCCAGGCTCGTTGCTGTCAGACCGGCGGCGATCGAGAGGTACAAAGGGTTTCGCCGATTGATATTTTTTGGAAGTTGACTCATTTGTGATTCTCCGGTTCCGGGTTCTGGCCCGTTAGATTACTGTTTAAAATTTAAAATGCAGCGTAATGATTGTTGATCGGAAGCCCGGTCGTCCGTTTTGGTGGACAGCGGGGCTGTGCATTAGTTCCGTGATGATAATCGCTTCAAAAATATAGATATTATAAGATTTAATCGATTTTAAATTACTTTGGTGGTGGTGGCATAGTATCAAAAGTTGGCAGATCCGAAGTCATACAATCCCAGGCTGGTTTGTCTTTGTTGTAGACCACTGCCTGCGGGTCGAACCAGCCGTTGTCATCTGCACAACCGGCGGTGACAGCTATTATTCCTGCTCTGGCTGAATTCCGGCCAAACAGTCTAGCGCCACAGGTGGGGCAAAACCCGCGAATATTATCGTTGCCGCTGTCAGCTTTAGAAGTAAATTCGCTGAACTCACCTTTGATTTCGAGTTGGTCTTCTTTAAAGAAGGCCAGAGACATGTGTCCGGTTCCTGATGCGCGCTGGCAGTCCTTGCAATGGCACTGAGCCATTCGTAACGGTTCACCTTCAATCTTGTAGTTGACTGCACCGCAGAGGCATTGGCCCGTAACTTTTCCCATAATGAATCTCTGTTTAAACAATGTCTTGATTCTGCAGGATTCGAGCTTGACTGACAAGTATTGCCTTGCGGCCACGGTCGCTCGATCATAGACTTGCAACTTCTAACACAAGTCTGGACACCAAATGGCCGAAATCCGCAAACTCACTGATGATATCTCGGTTGCTCCGCAACTCAGTCCTGGCGATGTCGCTGAGATCAGTCAGCAATTCAAGTCCATACTTTGTAATCGCCCGGACCATGAAGGCGGTGCAGACCAGCCTTTGTACGATGACATTAAAAGCCTCGCCGAAGCGGCTGGCATAACCGTAAAGTATCAACCGGTCAATGGCAGTGAAATCCGCGATGTTGATGTCGATGACTTTGAAGACAATGTTGACGATCTTCCCAAGCCAGTGCTTGCATATTGCAGATCAGGTACTCGATGCACAGTGCTCTGGGCATTGAGTCAGGCCGACAAACAATCCGCTGACGATATCGTCAAAACCGCTGCGGCGGCAGGCTACGAGCTTGATGGGTTGCGTCCCCGATTAGCAGAACGTGAATGACTGTTATCGATCAGTCCACCTCCACTACATAAGTAAGTGTATAAAATAAGTAAGTGTGCATAGAGTTAACATCCAAAACTGAGTGAATTGTCAAGATGAATGCAACCGATATACTGGGTCAGCTTCTTGGAGCCGGACAAAAAAACAGCGGCTCGCTTAATTCGAGCTCGGGCGCCAAAATGCTTGAAGATCTGCTGGGTGTTGGCAAGGGAGGTAATCAGAGCGGTCCCGGCGGTGGTGGCGTGTTCGGCGGCGGACAAACCGGCGGTGGAACCTCTGGTGGCAATGCCGGCGGTGCTATAGGCCAGCAGAATTCCGGCACTGGCAGCGGTGGCCTCGGCACAGGTGGTGGTCTGGGTGATTTGCTTGGTAAAGCGCTGAAAGAACTCGGCCGTTCTCAGGCGGGTGGTCAGCAAACACCAGCGTCAGGCAGCAACCCTTTTGATCAAACTCCGCAGCAATCGCCAAACATTGATCAGCATGAGCAATCCCGCATTTATATCCGTGCAATGATTCAAGCCGGTCTGTCGGACGGCAGAATCGATGAACAGGAGCAACAGGCCATTCTGCAAAAAGTTGGCAACATGGATCAGGAGGCGCAAAATTTTATTCGAAGTGAAATTGCCAAAGGCTCCGATGTGAACGCCTTTATTCATTCAGTACCCAGAGGAATCGAAGAAGAAGTCTATTCCGTTTCCCTGATGGCCATTCAGCTCGATAATCGTACAGAGGCGCAGTACCTTGATGCTGTAGCCAAAGGCTTGCGGATCTCCAGGGAACAGTCGAACGCAATTCACGATAAGTTCGGTGTGCAAAGGCTTTACGGTTAGCTTTTTCATCATGTAGAAAACTGTTGCCTCTGGAGGTAACGGTTACCGTCCGGGACATCAATATTGAAGGTAAGGAATTTCGAGCCAGCCGATACCGAAGAGGTAGTTGCTTTATGGCAGGCCTGTGAATTGGTTCGACCCTGGAATGATCCGGTGCTCGATATTGAGCGGAAACTGCAAGTCAATGACTCGCTATTTCTGGTTGGCTTGTCCGCTGGAAGCGTGGTGGCTTCGGTGATGGGTGGATATGACGGACATCGGGGCTGGATGAATTATCTGGCCGTAGCTCCCGGTCACCAGCGCAAAGGCTACGCCGCTCAGCTTGTTACCTGCCTTGAAGATAAACTGCTCGCCGTCGGCTGCCCCAAAATCAATCTACAAATCCGTACAGATAATGTCGCTGTGCAGGCGTTTTATAAGAAACTTGGATTCAGTATTGACGATGCAATAAGTATGGGTAAGCGTCTTATTCCGGATGACTGATCTCCCGGCTTGTAAAAAGTCGTAATCAAATATTGATTACGACTCTGTTTAGAGGTGGCGCGCTGCCAGAGCTACTACAAATTGTTTAGTTTACGCAACCAGCATATGTTGATCGCAATGCACAGCTTTTGCAAAAGCCTGACACATGTCAGTAACGCTGGAATCCTTCATGCCAGCCGGCAGGTATAAGCGGTATTGGTGACCGCTGTCGTCGCAGCAAGGCTCTCCCATAAAGTAGACCATAACCTCAATAGCACAGAGCGCGTCTACGCTTGGATCGTTGGTTATTTTAAAGGTGAATCTGTCGACCTTAAGCTGCCTTTCGTACATAGCGTTCCCGGTTATATTTGGTATTACAAAAAATTATAGGCAGCATTCTGCAAATTACCGGCGAAATTACAGTTGGTAACGATTTTGATATGATGCTGCGACCTTATGCCGGATAGTGGTATGCCTCGTTACTGCAATCAATTTTTCCGCGAATCGTTTTCGTCGTTTAGCTATTTCCAGTGACAGAAGAAACGCTAAGAGGGTTTCTTCTGTCACGGCAATGGCGTGATTTTTCTGACGGCGTAGAACTATCATTTTGGGCCCGGTCAGAGAGAGGCCCCCTGCGGCTTACTGTGCCGCAGCAGAGTGCAGTCTGTTTTATTGATCAAAGTCAGCCACTCGGTCTGCCCGCCAGTGCGCAACGTAAGCAGCTTGATCTGAAGTCGACTGCCGGTAATCCTGTTGATGCGCTGTACTTTAAAGCGCAAAAAGATCTGGCATCACTGAACCGCTCTGGTGAATTCGGGCAGGTGTTGCACGAGTCTGATATCAAGCCTGCAGATCGCTACCTGATGGAGCGATTTATCAATGCCGGTTTTATCGCGCAAGGTAACGTTGTACAGCATAAAAACTACTGTGAGATTCGCAACCCGAGACTCAAGCCAGTGGACTTTGTTCCAGATGTAACACTTGCTTCAATTGATATTGAAACCCGTGGCCTGTCAGATCAGCTTTACTCAATCGCTTTGCATAGCGGTAAAACGCAGGTGGTGTTAATGGTTGGCGAACAGCAAACTGCTGCACCAACCGATTTTGACTTACATTATTTTGCTTCAGAAAAGCAATTGTTGAATGGCTTTTTCAAGTTACTGCAAGAGGTTGATCCCGATGTCATCATCGGCTGGAATGTGATTGGTTTTGATCTTGATTTTATCGCGCGTAAATGTGATGAACTCAATATACCGCTTGATCTTGGCCGTGGCGGAGATGCCTCTGCAATACTGCAGGTAGGCGGTGAAACAAATCCGATAAAGATCGCACGTGTGCCGGGCCGATCAGTACTTGATGGAGTAGATATGCTGCGTGCAGCGTTCTGGTCTTTTGAAAGCTATTCGCTTGAAAATGTCGGGCAGGAGTTGCTTGGTCGTGGCAAGACGATAGCAAGCCTTAACAAAGTAGAAGAGATTAATCATCTATACCAGACCGATAAACCGGAACTTGCTCGATACAATATCGAAGACTGTAAGCTTGTTAGCGAAATATTTGCAAAGGCAGATCTTATAAATTTTGCCATGCAGCGCGCGCAAATGACTGGCTTGCCAATGGATAAAACCGGTGGTGCTGTACAAACGTTTGATAACCTGTACCTGCCGCGCCTGCATCGACAAGGCTATGTTGCCGCTGATGCAACACCCGACGGTGGTGCCAGTCCGGGTGGATATGTGCTTGATTCAAAGCCCGGTCTTTATCGCAATGTTATTGTGCTTGATTTTAAAAGCCTGTACCCGAGTATTATCAGAACCTTTTTGATTGATCCTCTCGGTCTGGCCGTACCTTGTGCCAACCCGGTGCCGGGGTATGAGGGCGCCGTGTTTTCGCGTGAACAACACATACTGCCTGAATTAATTGAAGAACTCTGGTCAAAGCGGGATGATGCCAAGGCCTGCAAGAATGCAGCCTTGTCACAGGCAATAAAAATAATTATGAATTCACTGTACGGCGTGCTGGGTTCTTCAAACTGTCGGTTTCACAATCATAAACTTGCCAGCAGTATTACCAGACGCGGCCATGAAATCATTCAGAAGAGCCAGCGTTTCATTGAAGCAGCAGGCTGGGAGGTCATCTACGGCGATACAGATTCCCTGTTTGTTTTGCTTGATCAAAAAATATCCGCAAAAAAAGCATCTGTTATCGGTGGTGAGTTGCAAACATCACTAAACAGTTACTGGCAGCAGCTGTTGTCTGAAGAGTTTACGCTTGAATCGCACCTTGAAGTAGAGTTTGAAACACTTTACACCAGATTTATCATGCCAACAGTCAGGGGAGCGCAGGGCGGTTCACTGGAAAATGCCGGAAGTAAAAAGCGTTATGCAGGTTTAATACTCAACATGGATGGCTCAACAGAAGTTGTTTTCAAAGGGCTTGAAGCAGTACGCACCGACTGGACCTTACTGGCTCGTGAGTTTCAGCGTACGTTGTATAGCAAAGTTTTTAATGATGAACCGGTAGAAGAACTGGTACGCGATACAACCACCAAACTATTGTCTGGTGAGCTTGATGAAAAGCTGGTGTACCGGAAACGTTTGAGACGTAAGCTGTCTGATTACAAGCGTAATGTACCACCGCATGTTCAAGCAGCAAGAAAGAGCCCCAACGCACAAAAGTGGATAGACTACGTACAAACCTTAGCCGGTCCCGAGCCATTGGATAACCAGTCTAATCAACTCGATTATCAGCATTATGTCGAAAAGCAGCTGATACCGGTAGCAGACGGCATACTGCATTTTTTAAGTACCAGCTACCACTCGGTTATTAGTGAGCAGTCAGAGTTATTCTGATTTGTATAAATTTTCGTTGGTTTAGGAACAAGACAGAGATGAGAATCATAGCTTACTTTAAAGATAGTCCGGCGATGATGGATCATAGAGCTAAGTATGAATCAGATCATCTGTTATATCTAAAAGAAAACCAAAAAGAAATTCCCATTGCAGGTGGTTTGCGGCCGGAGCCTGGTGGGAAATTCGTTGGAGGATTATGGGTAATGGAGGTTGAGTCGTTTGAGCGCGCGGAAGAAATCATAAAAAATGATCCGTACTATGCGCCAGATCTACGTTCGTATAAGTTGTTGCTGTGGGGCAAGGCTCATGAGGGGGATGTAATACTATGATCTTTACCACAATAGCGCTGTTCTCTTGTGGTATTTTCTTTGGTGCTGCGGTTTATATCTCGTTGGTGCAACATCCTGCGGCCATTGAAGCTGGTGTGGCGGTCGGAGGTCGATTCTTTCCCGCTATGTACAATAGAGCCGCTCCGATGCAAATTATACTTGCACTGGTTGGGTTCTTGTCTGGTATTGCGGCCTGGTTATCAACGGATAACATACTCTGGATAGCAGGTGCATTGTTACTGATATCAGTTGTTTCAATAACTTTGATCATCATAAAGCCGATCAATGATATTTTACTATCACCTGAAAATGATCCTGAGTCTGAGCAAACCCGGCAATTGCTGTTGAAATGGGGGCCAAAGCACTGGATCAGAACGGTAGTAAGTGGATTGTCTTTTTTTGTCTACATATATGCAACAGTTACCTGAGGCGGAATTAGACTATTGTGGCAAAGTTAATACTGGTTTGTGGTCCTGTGGGAGTTGGAAAAACCACCTATGCACTATCTCTGTGTGAAGAGATTGGCGGTGTCCGTTTTTCCATCGACCCGTGGATGCAAACTCTATACGCTAAAGATATGACATCGCTTGATTTTAAATGGATGATGGAGAGAGTAAATCGATGTTACGAGCAGATATGGGAAACAGCTAATCAGATACTGCTGCTTGATGGTGTGGTTGTTTTAGACCTGGGGTTTTCATCATCGGATCAAAGACATTATTTTTACGATAAAGCAAAAGAAATCAATGTAAATGCAGAGTTGCATTATCTTAAAGCACCCCGTGAAATCAGAAAGGCCAGAGTTGAAAAAAGAAACCTGGAAAAAGACCTGAGTGTGTACTCTTTTGAGGTAACGGATCAGATGTTTAACTTTATGGAGCCGCGTTTTGAGGTTCCCGATACTGAAGAGCTTCAAAACGGGTGCAGCATAGATTTATAGCAAAAGCATTGTGGCAATTTTTACCGGAGAATAAAAAGGTGATTGGAAAGTGCAACTGTGGTTCTGTTTCTTTTGAGATCACTGGAAGTGTCCCGGCTTTGTATCATTGTTACTGTACATTGTGCCAAAAGCAGGGTGGTACAGCTTCCAATGCTGGCGCTATTGTATTTTTAGAAAAATTCACCTGGTTATCTGGTGAATCAAACGTACAAAAATGGAAGAAAGATACCGGGTTTAGTTCTCACTTCTGCAATGTTTGCGGATCACCGGTTCCCAATATATTTAAAGGCAAGTATGTGTGGGTTCCAGTCGGGCTGCTTGAGAATATGAGCTCTAAAGCAGTTGCCAATATTTGGCTTGAGTCCAGGCCGGCTTGGGCTAACCCGACAGAGCTAGAACGGAACTATGATTCCGCTCCGGACGATATAGAAGAGTTTGTGCAATACTTGAATTCCGGAAAATAAACCGTGCACTCTGGCAGATTACTATAGCCCCGATAGGAACAGGGCGCATGCGTAACTTAAATTCTGTTAGGGCGAAGTATCAATATACTTTCTGGCGCTCATAGCAATATCGGGGAACGACCTTCTAAGCTTTTTATCTTCTGTAATAAGTTTAAGGTTGAGCGCTTTGGCTAAAGCAATGAATTCGCAATCATAAGCGCTACAACCAGAGTATTGAGCTAAAGTAAGCACTGACAACGAATCAACATGGTACTCATTGGGTCCCACCAGGCTTTCTGCCTCAGATTGAATCTTGCATGCGGTTTCAAAATCTACAATCTTCTGTCTCATATACAATGCAAGTATATTTCGCAACTCACTCCGCCATAGTGAAGGGGCCGCCCACTCAGGCTCTATCTGCAATAGTTTTTCTACATTCTTAGTGTGTTTGGTGGGCAGATACAAATATGCAATTGTATTGCTATCTGCAACTATCAAGCTCTGCCAGCTCGTTTCGCTTCATCAAGTTCAGCGGCGTCAATTACAGTTGCATTTACCTGGCTCCTTAAGGCACGTGCTGAATCAAGACGTTCTTGTTGTGTTATTTTCCTCGGCAGCAGTGCTTTTTCCAGACAATTAATCAGCTCGCTGTTTATACTTCTATGGTGGGCGTTTGCAGCGTGTTTAAGCTGTTCGTATAAGTCTTCTGGTATGTTTTTTACTGTTAAAGAAGGCATGAGGGCTTGTATTCCGTAAAATAATGGTTCCATTATGGTT
>CAZKAQ010000151.1:0-8120 GCA_964550655.1 uncultured Granulosicoccaceae bacterium | reverse complement strand
CGCAAGAATAAAATTCACTGTGAAACCAAATCTCTGCGCGATATGCTCGCCACTTCATGAATAGTCCAGGCTAGGAGCTTGCGCGGCAGAAGTCTGCGTAGCGAGAGCGTGCCATGGCGAGGGCGTTTTTACGATCATTTGAGGCACATAGTTGTTCATACGTAACGAAAATGATCGATAAAAACGCACCGCCAGGGCGCGTTCGCAGTAGCAGAGGTTCTGCCGCGCAAGCTCCTAGGTACCAGCGCGGCAAACTGTTGAGAAATTCGGTCTGCCTGGCCTGAACACCAGATTATTTGTACGCTACCAAGGCGGGGCCAAATGGCTCCGCTTTTTGTTTTTTTAAAAAACACATCGGCCATCACCTGACTTATAATAACGACCTGTGACTATGAATACAGCAATCAGGGAACCGGCCTCATGAACACCAGCATACTATTGCTCGTGATTTTCATATTAACGGCCACGACTTACGTCGTCGGACGGTCGCGGGCGGCCACATTGCGAAGGCAGGATACGCCAATGCACTCGCTGCCTCGCTATTACGGCTACCTTGCAGCAATTTTTACTGTTCTTCCAGGTCTGGCTCTGCTGATACTCTGGTCTTTAGCAGAACCTGTCATACTGAAAAACAGCACCGTGAACACGTTGTCCACCGAACTGCAGGCTCTGCCGCCGGGTGAGCTCGATCTGGTGCTGAACGATATAAAAAATAAAGCCACCGGTGGCATTTCACAATCACAGGACGACCCGATACGCGAAGCTGCAGCCCTGCACTACAGCGAAACAAAGGCCCGAAGCAGCTTATTCAAAACCATTGCTGTGATTCTCGCCTGTCTGGCAGGCGCATTTATCGGCCTTAAAAAAATTCATCCGGGTGTGCGGGCAAGAGTAACCGTGGAACGCGCCATCATGGTCGCGTTAATCATCTGTAGTTGTATAGCGATCTTCACCACCATCGGCATCGTGCTATCGGTTCTATTTGAGTCACTGCGCTTTTTCAATAAAGTACCTTTCTCTGACTTTGTACTCGGACTGCACTGGAGCCCGCAAACTTCCATCCGCACAGATCAGGTCGGAAGCTCCGGCAGTTTTGGTGCAGTACCAATCTTTGCAGGTACGCTTTTAATTTCTTTCATAGCGATGCTCGTCGCGGTGCCGTTCGGTCTGATGTCGGCAATCTACCTTGCCGAGTACGCAAGCAGCACAGTTCGCGCATGGGCCAAGCCACTGCTTGAGATTCTGGCTGGTATCCCGACCGTGGTATACGGTTTTTTCGCAGCATTAACTGTAGCGCCGTTGATTCGTAACGCCGGTGAATCAATCGGGCTAAGCGTCGCCTCTGAGAGTGCTCTGGCAGCAGGTCTTGTTATGGGCATCATGATTATTCCGTTTGTCTCATCACTATCGGATGATGTTATTACCTCGGTACCACAAGCCATGCGCGATGGTTCACTTGGTTTGGGAGCTACCAAATCCGAAACCATCAAACGCGTTGTCATCCCTGCCGCTCTGCCCGGCATTGTCGGCGGGATCCTTTTAGCGGTATCAAGAGCCATAGGTGAAACCATGATCGTGGTCATGGCAGCAGGCCTTGCTGCCAACCTGACGATTAACCCGCTAGAGGCAGTCACCACGGTAACGGTTCAGATTGTAACCCTGCTAACCGGTGATCAGGCATTCGACAGCCCTAAAACACTGGCGGCATTTGCACTCGGTTTGATGCTGTTTGTAACGACACTTATTCTGAATATCATCGCGCTGCGAACAGTGCGTAAGTACCGGGAGCAATACGAATGATCGAACAAACCCGGCAAGCCAGTGTAACGTCTGACACCACAGAAAAAGTGCGTCAGTCACTAAACAAACGCTACCGACGTGAAAAACGCTTTCGTCTGTTCGGCATCATTGCCATTGTCTCGAGTCTGTCATTTCTGGCGGTATTAATTATCAGCATCACCATACGTGGTTTGCCCGCATTTCAACAAACGTTTATCAATCTCGATGTCATCCTCGACGCTAAAACACTCGGTGTGAATGAAAACCCGACTATAGACGAGCTGCGCAAAGCTAACTACAACGGTGCAATAAAGAAATCACTACTGAATCTTTTTCCGGATGTTAAAAAGCGCAAAGAAAAAAAGGCACTGTATAAATTTGTCAGTAAAGGCGGGCAATACGATCTGCAGGCACTGGTTATGTCAGACCCATCGCTTATTGGTCAGACAAAAAACGTCTGGTTAGCGGTCGGTGATGATGCCAGTGGCTATTTAAGAGGCCATATAGATCTGTCTCTGCCGGAGAAAAAACGCCGTTTTAAAGATAATCAGATCGTCTGGATAGAAGATCTAAAAGCAAAAGATCTAATTCAAACCCGATTTAATCGAAATTTTTTCACCAACGGTGACTCAAGAGAACCGGAAATAGCAGGCATAAGAGGAGCACTATTCGGCTCTCTACTGACACTGATCGTCACGCTAACGCTTTCATTTCCCATTGCAGTGGCAACGGCAATCTACCTTGAGGAATTCGCTCCCAAAAATCGCTGGACAGATATTATCGAAGTTAACATCAACAACCTGGCTGCAGTACCGTCTATTGTCTTTGGTTTGCTGGGTCTGGCGATTTTCATCAATTTCTTTCATCTGCCTCGCAGCGCTCCTATAGTTGGTGGTCTGGTGCTTTCACTCATGACACTACCCACCATCATTATCTCAGCCCGTGCAGCCTTGAAGTCAGTCCCGCCATCGATACGCGATGCAGCACTCGGACTGGGAGCCTCCAACCTGCAGGTTGTTTTTCACCATGTGTTACCGCTGGCAATGCCGGGTATTTTGACCGGTACTATTATCGGTATGGCACAGGCGCTGGGAGAAACAGCGCCGCTGCTGATGATTGGCATGGTCGCTTTTATTGTCGATGTACCCACCGCGCTAACAGATCCGGCCACCGTACTGCCGGTGCAGATATTCCAGTGGGCCGATCTGCCGGAAAAAGGATTCGTAGAGAAAACCTCCGCCGCCATCATGGTTCTGTTAGGATTTTTAATAGTTATGAATGCAGCAGCTGTTTTTCTAAGACGCAAGTTTGAAAAGAAATGGTAGCTATCAACCTGTTCTTCACAAACAGCGACATCACCGGGTGTAAAAACCGGTTTACAGAAGACGCCGGAAATCATCATGAATAAAGAAAATACCGTACCTGCGCTGGACATCGATCAGGTACAGCCAACTGAACAGACAATAGAAGAAATTGTCGCTTCACTTGGTGATACGGTCGGTGAGACAAGAGTCGAAAACCCGAAGATGTCAGTCACAGATGTTGATGTTTTCTACGCAGACAAACAAGCAATCTTTGGTGTCGACCTCGACATAGCCAACAACGAAGTCATTTCAATGATTGGTCCGTCCGGCTGCGGCAAATCAACGCTATTGCGCTGTTTGAATCGAATGAACGATACCATTCCAATCTGCCGCGTCACCGGAGAGATAACACTTGATGGTGAAGGTATCTACAGCAAAAACACCGACCCGGTACTGCTGCGCGCACGTGTGGGTATGGTATTTCAAAAACCCAACCCGTTCCCCAAGTCTATTTACGAAAACGTTGCCTATGGCCCACGGTTACACGGGTTAAATCGCAACAAGGCAGACCTTGACGATATCGTTGTAAACAGTTTGCGCAAAGCGGGTATCTACGAGGAAGTAAAAAACCGGCTTGACGATACCGGCACCAGTCTGTCAGGCGGTCAACAGCAACGCCTCTGCATTGCCCGCACAATTGCCTGTAGCCCGGAAGTCATCCTGATGGATGAGCCCTGCTCCGCGCTTGACCCGATAGCAACAGCCAAAATAGAAGAACTGATCGACGAGTTACGTGAAAACTATGCCATTGCCATTGTCACGCATTCTATGCAGCAAGCGGCACGAGTATCGCAGCGTACTGCGTACTTTCATCTTGGAAAACTGGTTGAAGTTGGCGCTACAGACACTATCTTCACCAACCCGAAACACGAATTGACAGAGAAGTACATCACCGGCCGCTTCGGCTAATAACAATCTGACTAAGCTAACTGCCCCCAACGACCAAAATAACGAGCCACGCGCCATGAGAACATTCAACCCGGAAGGACATACCGCTCAAGCCTTTGACGTAGAACTCAACGACGTCAAGCACAAGGTCATGATCATGGGCGGACTGGTCGAATCAATGGTCCACAATGGACTGGAAGCACTGTTGGCTATGGATGAAAGCCTCGGCCTGCAGGTCATGGAAGATGACCACAAAGCCAATCAGCTTGAACTTGATATTGACGAAGACTGCACCCGGATACTGGCACGGCGCCAACCCGCAGCAAGTGATTTAAGGCTTGTCATTACCATTATCAAAACAATTACCGATCTTGAGCGCATTGGCGATGAAGCTGAAAAGCTTGGTCGCATCGGCGTAAAATTAGCCAGCGAAAGCAACGTACCAACCTACTACAGCGACCTCAACCATCTGGGTGAACACGTTAAAGGCATGTTGCGCGACGCCCTGGATGCATTCACCCGCATGGACGTGGAGGCAGCATTTCATATCGCCGCAAGAGACGAAGCAATCGACAAAGAATATTCAAACTTTTCACGCTTACTGATCTCACACATGATGGAAAATCCCGCCAACGTCAGCCACGCGCTGGATGTCAGCTGGTGCGCAAGATCTCTTGAGCGCATCGCAGACCATGCCTGCAACATCTGCGAATATGTAATTTATCTGGTTGAAGGTCAGGATATTCGTCACAGCAATCTGGATGAGATGCGTAAAAAGCTGTTGTAGAAGACGGCGTGCAGATCTGTCCTGCAGCAAACAAACTATGAACGCACGTTAACCGCTAAACAATACCGCAAGCCAGACAACAACTAACAACATCAGGCTTAGTAACACAGCCGCAGATCCTGCATCTTTGGCGGCACCTGAGAGTTCGTTATACTCATCGCCACACCGATCGACGACTTTCTCTACCGCGGTATTTAATAACTCCACAATAAGCAACAACAATACACTTGCGATAAGAATCCCTGTCTCAAGTGCTGTTCCGCCGACAAAAAATGCCAGTGGCAGCAGCACTACAGCAAGCCATACTTCCTGCCGAAATGCCGCTTCTGTAGAGTAGGTGCATTTAAGGCCTTTGATTGAAAAGCCGTATGCTGCAATCAGGCGTTTGAATCCGGTAGCGTTGTTCTTCATATTGCAGAGTATAGGCTACCTAAAGAAATGCTTTTGCCAGCGACGCGATAAACTCAGTGCAGAATCAGTTCACCACCGGAACCGGATACTGGAGTATTCCAGCCAAGATCCCGCTTTACCCGTTCACAGGTCTGTTGCTCCCATACCGGGTCAAACCCGCTTACAGCTTTGCTCAGGCAGTGACCCTGAATGATATCAACACCGATATCGTTAACCAGTTCATCAAGACTGAGCTTGCTGTGAATATCAACACCTTCAAGAATAACGCTCGCACCTTGCTGACCTTGACTGTCTATTAAATAACGAATCAATGTACTCGCCATTCGCGTATCAAATGACAAAATATCACGGTCTATTTTTACATAGTGAGGTTTTAGACGATCAAGCCTCGACAACGAAGAATTACCAACACCAAAATCATCAATAGCAAAACGCACACCGGTAAGTTTTGTTAACTGATCAACCACACCACGATAGTCATCAAGTTGCTGACGTACTTCCATCTGATGTTCAGGTGAAACCACGGTCTTCTCTGACACTTCCATGATCAGGTTATGTCCGAAGAGCACGTCAGATGCACCTAACAGATCACACAACAACTCACGATAGCTCATAGACCGGAGTGTCGCCGGGTATATGTTGAGCGACAACGGTTTGACCTCGGAACCTTGTGACAACTCTGCTATTTGCATCTCATAACTTGCAAGCGAGATTCGCAGCAGAGCCGAATCTAACTCAGACTGAAATCCCATACCCCACGCACTTGCGGTTTTAAAAATTTCAACCGGTGCGACCTGGGAATTTTCATGCTCACGAGCCAGCGCTTCATAGGCAAACACCTCAACGGTCTCGGTTTTGCGGTCAAACCGAAACATAGGCTCGAAATGGACTTTCAGATTAGACAGCTGATTTTTGAAGATTCGGAGACGATCTTCGTACATATCTTTACTGACAAAGCGGTAGTTTCCGCGTAGCTCGTCATACACTCGCGCTTTTAATTTTTCAAATGTTTCGAATTTAGCCCACGCCAGCTGGTCGTGCAGTGTATTGATCACCTTACTGATAACTTCAGTAAGAGGAAAACGGCTAAAACCACCTTTAGCTGCAACAAAAACCCCACAGTTTGGCAGCTTTTCATTCACCACTACCATACATTCAATATTGCTACTCTGCCCGGATACAAGCTGCGGAAGAAAATTCTGCATTTTCAATGAGCGCTTGCTTAAGTCGTGCGAGTAGCCTTTGAGTGCATCTTCAAGCACGCTATGTACCACAGCAGCTGAACACTCATGTACTTCTTTATTAGATTCAGCTTCATAAATGTGCAGCGCACCATTTTTACTGCGGTAATAGCAATACACCATCTCTGCATTGAGAACGGTCCGTAGTGCTTCTGAAAATAAATTTAGGTTGCGCCTGCGATCGTGCATACGCATGACTTGTAATCGGCCTATCAGATGTTCGATAAAGTCATCATAAACACTCATATGGCACGGCAAAGGTTCTACCGTTTCTGCAATTTGAGAAGCACCCTGAAGCCTTGCATTAAATAACAAGTCTGAATAATGCGATGGAGGTTCAGTGTTACTACTTGCAGCTACGGCATTACTGTCAGGTGCTATGGCCTCACGACTGGCAACATCACTTACCGTACAAAATTCCCTGACGCGTTTTTCAAACGTGACAAGCGCACTTGCCAGGTGATTACTATGTGCCGGCACCGGGGACAGAAAACTTAACGGTGAGCTTGCAAATGCAGTACTCGCTTGTGTCAGCAGCGCAATAACAAGCGCTCTGCCGGTAACTGACTTGCGAGTAGCCAGGTACGCAGCATGCGATGCACTCGCGCCATTTAAGTGTTCATCGTCAATTAACAATATCAGTAGCGTTGCGTTATCCGGGACTGAATCCATTGCATCAGCTTTGGTGACATCACAGAACGTTACCCGGTTTATCAGCGTTTGCGCCTGCAATCTCTCCAGCACACGGGAGACTCGTTGCTGTACTTCGTCGTCACAACTGCCTGATGCGAACACAACGGCATCCTGACAAGTAGTTTGCCCGGATAATTGTACTGCGGGTTGTAGTTTTTCGGATTCAACCATCTGCTGCTACTCAATATTTTTATTTTTCTAGTTATCATTGAGCCGGGTATCCGTACCAGCCCGTTCTCTGAGCCATGTTGTATCACGGGAGGTTGGCGCAAACTATCGCTCTTTCAGCCTAACTTAAAGTAGATTCTCACGATGTTTTGAGAAGCTACAGATATATCACTGTTTCTAAAAATGAACATTTATATTACACGACAGACAGTTTATTTCTCAATTACGCCATTTTAGGCTAGGAGTACCCGCCCTGGCGAGCTGTACGCAATTGCGCAGCTAACTCGCACCCTGTAAATCATCTCGGAGCGATCTATAAAAGGTAAGTGCGTCGATGCAGAGACCGCTCAGACATTGACGTGCAAGCTCTGGTTCGGTCACCTTTCGATCGCAACACGGGCGTTCAACTAACATGGGATATACCGATCGGCATTAGTGACGTTTAAATTACGCGCCACGGGTTCCGGGCAGTAAAGAGGCTGGTTACGAATATGGTTACTTTGGCTTTCTATTTTGGATTGACGTTACGTACTTACATCAGATAAATAAGATACGGGTCCATTTCTCAAGTGCTTCCAGCTCTTCGTCTTTATGACTTAAGTTTCGATCTCATAGCGCTCAGACCTGCAGTTAAGCAACCCTTCTAAATCGATGTGCGTCATCATCTGCAACTGTAGTGAGTCGATGCAGACGTCTCTCCTCGCTGACTTGTCCGGTTTACTTTTACTCGCTGGCCTTTTTGTTTTCCTCAGGGCTTACCGTTCCGGCTGCCTTTCTTATTGCCCGTCC
>CAZKAQ010000150.1:0-8277 GCA_964550655.1 uncultured Granulosicoccaceae bacterium | reverse complement strand
AACCTGAGAAGCCTATATCCTGAAACTGGATTTCGTCCCCTTCCGCATCATCGGGTGCGACAGCCATTCGACTGACCTGACCAGATGCGGTGACTTCAAAAGCCTCTGCGGAATTTGCAACAGCACAACAACCCAACAGGGAGTACATTAGTGATTTTTTCATTTTAGTGGAGTTCCGTTTACAATTTTTTAGTATTGATAGCCGGTGCTACACACGTTTTATATACCTTGATAAAAAATCCGATCTTCAGGGTTAGGTACGTCAGTATGTAGAGACATATATCCAGCAAGGAAACTATACTGACCGAATATGACAGTTTTATTTCAAGTAGCTATTTTTAAAAAAAAACTGTTCAATTTAATTTAACTAACTTAAAAAAAAACAGAACGGTCAGCAGCAATGAAAAACAAGCAGCAATAAGGCAGACGCCCAACCCACCTCTTAAATACAAAGTACCTGAAAGAAATGACCGAACAGTCTGTCAACGGCATTGGTCATATAGTAAAACCCCACATCGGTTGATGACGCCTCCTGTGCTACATAGCTAACAACAAGGTAACCATGTACGGCAGAATTAACGGCAAACACAACATCAAAAATAAAAAGGCCGGACAACAAGGAAACCCTCGCAGGAATATTCATCCAATGCACCATGGCAAGACAAACACATACCAATAACTAATGAGATACCAGCAAAACCTGGCTAAATTCCCATTTGATTGAATAACCTTGAAACTGGTGGTAATCCGGAGCGCTACCACCTGAACCATCCCGTAAACCATCGCCCGGGCCACGATCCACTGGTAAGCGCCTGCTATCCATCCCACGGAGATGACAAATCGGTACCAAGGCTGGATGCCGAACCAAAAAATCTTCCCACCTGATCTACTGCGTCGCACATCGCAAACACATCCAAAAATCCAACCCGAGTGTATTTACCGTAACCCTGCTTGTGCTATCATCGCGCGCTTGGTTACAAAAACTCGAACAGGTCGACCACCTGCTTTGTCCTGGCAACTACCAACCGGCGTCCCCCCGCTGACCGGAAAACCCGTCGATGTCTCAAGAACACGTATATCGCATCCGTTTTATCAATCAGGATAAAATATACGAACTCTATGCCCGTGATGTTTATCAGGGTGAGCTGTACGGGTTTGTTGTGATTGAAGGACTGATGTTCGACGCTCACACCACCGTGGTAGTCGATCCATCAGAGGAAAAACTGAAAACCGAGTTTGAGGGCGTTAATCAGACTATCATCCCGATGCACGCCGTCATCAGAATTGACGAAGTCGAGAAACGTGGCACACCGAAGATTGCCGATGTCGGCAGTAATGTGTCCGCTTTTCCGTCACCGATCTATACTCCTAAGGGGAATGGTCGGGAAGGCTAAAAAGTTTTATAAGTTCCGGAGAGGTGTCCGAGTGGCTGAAGGAGCACGCCTGGAAAGTGTGTATACGTTTATAGCGTATCGAGGGTTCGAATCCCTCTCTCTCCGCCAAATTCAGCTCGCCGAATCCGGCGGGCTGACCTTTGGTTTTATCACTTAAACTCTATTTACCAGCGCGCTTGTAACTCCACTAACTAGCGCCTGCCCACCGGTCGCCGACCACGCGCAGGCTTACGACCACGTCTGACTGAATCATATTCAAGCCGCAAGGGGGCATCTGCGTGTTTGGGTGATATACCGGCCACCTCATACAGATGAGTGAGCAAACCCTCTTCGATATCGGTGATTTTCCCTGCGCGCAACCAACCGGGTAAATCCACCGGGCCGTATCTGACGCGTATCAGACGACTCAACTGATAACCGAGCGTTGCCCAGACACGCCTGACTTCACGGTTGCGTCCTTCAGTTAAAACAACCCGGTACCACTGGTTATTGTCAGTGCCGCCGTCAAACCAGACGCGATGAAAATTTGCCATGCCGTCTTCAAGTTCAATGCCGTCATGCAGCTTTTGCAGATCTTCATCGCTTACCGGCCCGCGTACCCGACAGGCATACTCACGCTCTACCTCTGATGAAGGGTGCATTAAGCCGTTTGCCAGATCACCGTTATCAGTGAACAGCAAAAGCCCGGAGGTGTTGAAATCAAGCCGCCCGATGGCAACCCACCTTGACGATTTTAATCGCGGTAAGTCCTGAAACACAGTTGGACGGTTACGTTCATCGGATCGGGTTGTGACCTTGCCTTCCGGCTTATGATAGGCAATTACACGCGCAGTTTGCGCGCTGCCCTGTGTCACGCGATAACGCTTACCGGCATATCGCAAACGGTCTCCGGCGTCAGCTTTTACACCCAGCGTTGCTACCTCTCCGTTGAGCACTATCTCACCGGCGGTGATGGCAGCTTCTATTTTGCGGCGCGACTCAATTCCGGCACGAGCCATCAATTTTTGCAACCTTTCCGACATTTCGTGCGTATCCAACAATAGAGTAAAAAGCCTGATGCAAAGCAGTACGCTGATCAGTGCGGGAGACGTATTCTCTCACAGCAGCAGCCTCCGTGACCAAACCCGGATAAGATAACTGAAAAGATCCCTGATAAGATAAATGCAGACTCAAACACTGAACTCTTCGCCATGACTGATTTCGACACCTTCAAACCACTCAATATTGCCGTGCTCACGGTATCTGACAGCCGCACAGAAGCAGACGATAAATCAGGCAAACTACTGGTAGCAGAGCTCGAATCATCCGGCCACCAGTGTATTTACAAGTCTATTGTCAAAGACGATAAATACCAGATCAGAGCAGCGCTCAGTCAATGGATTGCAGATGCCAGTGTAGACGCCATACTCAGCACCGGTGGCACCGGTGTCACCGGCAGGGACGGCACACCGGAGGCAGTACAACCACTGCTCGATAAAGAAATCGATGGCTTCGGTGAAATGTTCCGGGTGCTGTCCTATGACGATATTAAAACCTCTACCCTGCAGTCCCGCGCTCTGGCAGGTGTGGCCAACGCAACCTATATATTTGTTATGCCGGGTTCTCCAGGCGCCTGCAGGACGGCATGGCAAAAACTGATCTCCGAACAACTGGACAGCCGTACCCGACCCTGTAACCTGGTGATGTTGATGCCACGCTTAAACGAAAAGTAAACAGACAGCTGCTCAGCTGATGATTTCACCCAGAGATTTTATTTGGCTGCCACTGTGATCAAAGTTCTCCGGGCTTAGCCAGGCTTCATAGGCCATCTTTAACCGTGCCCACTCGGAGTCGATAATTGAATACCAGGCGGTATCGCGGTTGCGATTTTTATAGATGCTTGCCTGGCGGAATATCCCCTCAAAGGTAAACCCGAGACGAAGTGCAGCACTTCTGGACCGTGCATTCAGTGCATCACATTTCCATTCATAACGTCGGTAGCCAAGCTCGTCAAACACGCGTTGCATCATCAGAAACATAGCCTCTGTGGCCATTGGAGTTTTCTGCATCGATTTTGAATAGTGAATATGCCCGACTTCTATAACACCGGCAGTCACATCGATTCGCAGATAGCTCGCAAGACCACAGGCTTTGCCGGATTCAGCATCACAAATAGCATAAAACAACGGGTCATCCTGACGGCATTGCTGCTCAAGCCAGGCCTTGAATTCCGCCAGCTGTTGAAAAGGACCATACGGCAAGTAGGTCCAATCTGCCGACGGGTTACTGCACAGCGTTTCATACAAAGATGCGGCATGTGCTTCGGTATCAAGTGCTTCGAGTTGGCAGTATCTGCCTTGCATTAATGTACACGGCGGAAAAGGCCGTGCACTCCAGTCGTTAACCGCAAACCCGACAGATTGATCAAACTCGTTTTTATCAGTTTGCATATTTCTCAACTTAAAACGCTACTACTTCCAGCCGCGTGACTCTTTTATCAATTCATAAGCGGCTTTAATATGCTGTGTTTTTTCGGTGGCTATTTTTAGCATTTCAGGTGGCAGACCTTTGGCAACCAGTTTATCCGGATGATGCTGGCTCATGAGTTTGCGGTAAGCCCTTTTGACAACAGACTGTTCAGCAGTATTGTCTACTCCCAGTAACTTAAAGGCTTCGGCAACCGACAGATCTGTACTGCGCCTCGCTGTCGAGGATCGATTGGAATACCCGCCTGACGACCGGCCGGAAGATTGCTGACCGGCACTGCCCGATGCACTTCTGCCTGCTCGAACAAGAATCTCCATTTGTTTGAGCATGAACTTCGGATATTTCAAATACTCACAAACATCCTGCAATACTTTCTCTTCAGCAGGATGAGATTTTCCATCAGCGTAAACCGCATGCAGTTGAATTTCAACAAACATCTGCATCAGATTAGTGCGCCTGCGACACTCTATGCGAAACTGCTCTACTACCGCCTTGAGATCGTAATCCGGTTCCTTGCCCTGTTGAAAAAGATCAATAGCAACCTTGCGCTGCTCAGCAGAGAGCTGCATCTGTGACATAACGCTTTCTGCTACTTTGATTTCATCAGGGGTGACTTCACCATCGGCCTTGGAGATATGTCCCATGGTGGCAAAGGTTGCTGTAAAAAATGCCGCCTGTACTCGCTCCTGTGCACCTGGCTTTAAGGCCTCTGCGTTTGCTTCGTCTTCTTCAAGCTGCAGGCGCTGAAGACCGGAGTCAAAGTTATGACCAAGCACCGCACCGAGCAATGCGCCGATAGGCCCGCCAATCAGGAATCCAAAACTTCCGCCCAGCAGTTTTCCCCACCAGTTCATTTTGTATACTCCTGTTGTAACTGCACGATTTCACTTAAAAGAGACGTTGCATAGACTCCACGCTGCAGCGTGAATGACAATTCCAAAGTACCGTCATCTTCCCAGTTCCATTGTAATTCAGACGCGGTTGCACGTAAGGCACGCCGTTCATTTTTAAGCCCGGCCTGCTCAAGCCCGTCACAGAGCAGCGCTTCTGTTGCCAGACAATCTGACTCCAGCTCTAACACACTGCCGGTAGTCATAGGCTCGCCTCGACCATGCAGCGGTCCGGTGATATGTAAATCGTGCTGATCATAACGCTGTTGTATGTCAGCATCCAGCGGATCACATGTGAATATACTGTTGGTACCGCTCAGCATACAAACATCACCACACTGCACTTGCTGCCAGCTACCCGTCTGTAATCGAGCATCCAATACTTTATTGAACAGATAAGCACGTGCGGCAGAGAGATAGAGTGATTTCTTTAAACGGGTTAATTTGCGCTTGCGGGTAAACATACTGCGCGCATGATCAACGTTACGACCATCAACGCCAAATCTCTGCGCACCAAAATAATTGGGAAACCCCTGCTTGCGAATACTGTTCAGCCGGCTATCTATCTCGCTTTGACCATGCTCGATATCATAGAGCCTTATGGTGAATTGATTTTCCCGATGTACACCGCGACGCAGCTTTTTACCCCCGCGAATCAACTGCAGCACCTCGACACCATTGAGCGTGGTAAAAAGTGAGCTTATCTCAGGCAAACCATTGGCTATCGGATAGGCCACGCTGAGCCACTGTGTAGTGATCGCGTGTTTGTCCTTGAGACCGGAATAGCCAATGTTTTTGCCACGCACCTTGAGATCTGACTCGATTGCTGTAACCAGATCCTGTGTGTTACAGCCGGTTTTTCTGACCTGCAACCACAGATGCTCGCCCTGCCCGTCCGGTTCAAATCCGAGGTTTTCGACCACCAGAAAGTCGGCCGCGTCACGTTTAAACGCCGCATTGGGAAGCTGGTCGCGACAGCGACCGGGGGGTGAGTTACTATTCAAGTGTGCTTCAGTTCTTCAGGAGAGATGACAAGCTGCATCGTCCCTCAATGCTGTCGCAATCGCAACTGCATGACACATTTAACCAGGTTATTCATAAGGTGCCGTCGATTTCGTGCAAAATCCTGGTTAGATACAACGGACAACAGGCTCGTGGAATGACAGAAGTAACTTACCGCAAAATACTCACCGGGTTTCTCACATGAGTAACTACGATGAAGTTGATCGTCAGGAACAGCGACAGATACTTATTCGTCTCGAAAACGAGCATGCCGCTCTCGACAAACAGGTTCATGAGTATTCGACAGCGTCCGGTGCTGATCAACTGGTGTTGAGTCGCCTGAAAAGACGTAAGTTACAGTTGAAGGACGCGATCGTAAAACTCAAAAGCGGCGTGTTGCCGGACCTGCCAGCCTGATCTGACTGGCAAACAGTTTTAGCTGTTACTCGGCAGCGGCAAGCGGCTCGCTGTTCTGGATTTGCTGAATCAATTGCGCCGCCGGCTGATAGCCCGGAATCTTCACACCACTATCAAGATAGATAAGCGGAGTACCTCGAAGCCCGACCTGGCGTGCAATATTAATGTGATGCTCTATCGGGTTATCACAGGTTGCATGAGGTACCTGACCGCCGGACTTGGCGATAGTCATGGCTTCCTGCGGATCATCCGAACACCAGACACTTTGTAGTTCTGACGACGATGCCGATTGTATACCGGCGCGAGGAAACAACAGGTAACGCACACGAATATTGGCATCTGTGATTCTGTCAATCTCGTGATGCAATCTCTGACAAAAGCCACAGTCTGTATCGGTAAACACGGTGATAGAACGCTCGGCGTTACCATCTTCATTGTTAAACACAACCATCTGATCTTCCGGCACGTCATTGATCAATTCCATCTGCAAACTACCGCGACGCTGCTCACTGATATCGACCTGGTTTTCAAGATCAATGATACTGCCTTCAAGCCGGTAGCGACCATCAGGGGTGAGGTAGAAAACCTGCGCACCGCTGACTAATTCGTAAACGCCCGGCATGACAGATTCGGAAATAGAAGTAATGGGCATACCCGGCGCGAGCCGTGCGATAGTTTCGCGAAGTTGCTCTTCGGCGGACTGCGCATTGGCATTGTCAGTGGAGTCAGTGGCATTGTCAGTGGATTGGGCAACAAGCGAACTACCGGCGAACGCCAGAGCCACTACCACTAAGCCGCATAGTGCGAAAATTCTCATATGTGTTCCTGATCTTCTATCAGAGTAATAACGTACCAGGGGCAGTTTCAACTGCATGAATACGTAAAACTGTCAGTCTGCTGGATATTTTTGAGGACCAACAGCGGTTTTAGTTCGCGTATTTTCCACAATTCTAGCATTTAGCTGTGGGTTCGCAGCTGAATCAATTTTATCATCGTGATCCATCGACAAAAGGCAACCAATGTTCGCGCCAGTCTATCCTCTGGGATGATGTTCAGTATGCAGTTCTTTCAGTCGTTCGGTCGCAATATGAGTGTAAATTTGTGTAGTCGAAATACTACTGTGCCCGAGCAGCAGTTGAACCACACGCAGATCCGCCTCATGGTTGACCAGATGTGTTGCAAACGCATGACGCAAAGTATGTGGTGATAATTCCTGACGGATATCTGCCGCCAGCGCATACTTTTTTACCCGGTACCAAAACGCCTGTCGGGTCAGACCTGTGCCACGTCGAGTGACAAACACGTGGTCACATCCTGTCTGCCGCCTCAGGAGTTCATCTCTGCCCCATTGCAAATACTGCTCCAGATATTCAAGTGCGATGTCTCCTACCGGCAGGAGCCTCTCTTTGTTACCTTTACCGTTAACCTTCAAAACACCCGCGGTACGATTCAATTGCGGCAAAGTAAGCGAAATTAATTCACTGACGCGCAATCCGCTGGAGTAGGTAAGTTCAAGCATCGCTTTGTCGCGAATACCTTCCGGAGATTCTAAATCCGGCGCCTGTAACAGCTGTTCGATCTGATTTTCACTTAACGATACCGGTAGTGGTCGCCCGGCTTTTGGTGCTTCGACCAATGCAGTCGGGTCTTTTTCAATCAGTCCTTCGCGTGCAAGCAGCATGTAAAAACGCTTGAGACTGGACAGAAATCTCGCTGTTGTTCTGGTACTCGCACCCTCACCAACACGTTTAGCAAGATACGCGAGTATGTGTTCGGTACCGACGTTATCAAGGACAATATCATCGGCCAACAAGGACACAGCAAACAATTTAACATCGCTTGAGTAGGAGTCGACTGTGTTTTCGCTTAATCCACGCTCCAGCCACAGATAGTGTCTGAAGCGCTCCAACAGATCGAGATTTCGCCTGCAAAGAGAGTCAGAACGCGCTTGCGTTGAAGCCAAATTGTCACACCCGGTAGCCACCCGCGTATAATCAGCCATTGCAGAGCGTAATTCCATTGCATGACTTACACACAACCTTCAGTCGTTTCCTAACCTGCATTATTCACAAGGCGACCGACTAATTTTAGATTCTGCCTTTAAACAT
>CAZKAQ010000149.1:7101-8404 GCA_964550655.1 uncultured Granulosicoccaceae bacterium | reverse complement strand
GTTGGTTCTGTTGGCTCAGTTGGTTCTGTTGGCCCCGTCGGTTCTGTTGGTTCAGTTGGCTCCGCGGGTTCTGTTGGCTCCGCAGGTTCTGTTGGCTCTGCGGGTTCTGTTGGATCTGTCGGTGGTATTGGTGTATCAGTCGTGTCCGTCGGGCTAGTCGATTCCGTTAATTCGTCAGAATCTGCTGTAGCGTTATCTGCACCAGAGCCCGAGCCGGAGCCACACGCCTGCAAAAAAACGCTGGCAAGGGCAAAGACAATCAACGAATGTCTGGTTTTCCGAAAATGTTTTAACATGGTAGATCCAACGTAAATAAAAATAGGGGCAATAACGTCCGGGTGCTTTGTTAATTAACAAACTGCTGCATGATGGCGGCATATCGATCGCCAAATAATCTTATGGAAGCAGCGTCAAAGTGTGTACCGTCAAATGTTGTCAGGTTTTCTGAACTAACCCAGTCAACGTCACTTGCACCAAAATCCGCATCATCTACCTGCCGCAGAGCATCATTGAAACTATCATTTTTCTCAACATCGAAAAGCTGACCCACAACAAAAGGCACGTTACCCAGCTCGGCACGGTATTCACCTATAAGACCCACAAGGGAGTTGAAATAGGAATTGGTAAATGTTCCGTCACTCGATACATTGCCCTCACCTTGATGCCATAAGATTCCAGTCAGTTCACAGGAACACGCAGCTTCAGCATCTTTTACTCTTTGTATTGTATTTTCAAAATAACCAGAGTCTCTGCCTTCCCGCCACTCCGCGACTTTCGAACCGCCACGCGAATTCGCGACCAGATAGACCTGTCGGCCATTATCAAGATTCATCGCCTTACCAAACTCAAGGCCTAAATTCACACCCTGATCTATATTTGTGTTTCTAACACCGGAGAATCGGTTGAGAGGCTGGGTAGCAGTTTCAAAGCTATTGCCGTCTGTAAAAAGAAGTACATCACTGGATGGCAGGTCCGCGCCGGTTGGATCAAAATTGGTGTCTCTTCCAGCTGAGTTTGACTGACCTAAAATCAGAAACAGATCAGGACCAGCCGCTTCAGTATCCGTGTCGACATCATCCTCGGTAGCGTCATCGCCGCTACCTTCGTCGGGCTGATTGTCAGTCTCTTCTTCAGGTTGATTGTCGGTACCTTCATCAGGCTGATCACCGGTCTCTTCTTCAGGCGAGTCATCTGTACCTTCATCCGGCGGATCACCAGTCTCTTCTTCCGGCTGATTATCCGTACCTTCATCAGGCTGACCACCAGTCTCTTCTTCCGGCTGATTATCCGTACCTTCGTCAGG
>CAZKAQ010000149.1:0-7001 GCA_964550655.1 uncultured Granulosicoccaceae bacterium | reverse complement strand
CATCAGGCTGACCACCAGTCTCTTCTTCCGGCTGATTATCCGTACCTTCGTCAGGCTGACCACCAGTCTCTTCTTCCGGCTGATTATCCGTACCTTCGTCAGGTTGATCACCAGTCCCATCTTCAGGCTGATTATCGGTGCCTTCATCCGGCTGATCACCGGTCTCTTCTTCAGGCGGGTTATCCGTACCTTCATCCGGCTGATCACCAGTCGCTTCTTCAGGCTGATTATCCGTACCCTCATCAGGTTGATTATCGGTACCCTCGGTGGACTGATCTTCTGTATCCCGGGCAAACTGATCTTCGTCCAGAAGTTCTCCGCTGCCACCGCATGCAGTTAGCAGAAACAGTGTAGCGGTGAAAAATTGAACACGGATGGAGCTGCCCACCTTAAACATTAATTTTGAATTATATTTCATAGTACTTCTAAAAAGAGGTAGAGATCGAGTTCTGTTCGATATGGTTTGTGTCGAAAAATGGCCTGTTCACCAGAAGCGACATCTGCGGTGATTCGGTGCGTATCCGTGTGACCGTAAGAGTAAGTGCAAAAGCTGGCAAACACTCGAAGCTCTGAAAATTTCGATGCCACCATATCGCCCAATAGGTCAGGTTCTGATCCCTGAATTTATAAAACTGTTCACTGATCCCGAAATATTGGGGTATTTTAAGCCCTCCGAAGCCAGGAAAACGCGCCCGCGTCACGAGGATAACAGCAATATTGCGATCTGTGGATGAGTGGCGACTTCTCTGTAAAACTATGACCAGCACTCGAAACCAGGCTACATTCAGCGTTTATTTGTAACGGGACCAGCGCAGCGTTTTATGAGCGAGTTGTCGAGCAAAATAATTTTGCCGAGCGTCAATATGAAAATTATCATACATACCGAAAACGTCTTCGTCATGAACAAAAACACAGGTGTGCAACTTTACAAAACCGCCAAAGCAAATTTGGCGCTGCGATCAAAAGACAAATACAAAAAGTATCAGATGTCGTAATTGAAAAACCGACAATATATTTTTTACTACATGCTCTCGTGATATAACCCGAAAAAGAACTTCAGACTGAAATAAATCTGATTCAGGAGACAACACGATGAACTACGAAGTAGTCGTTACCTGCGCGGTAACCGGAGCCGGTGATACCACCGACAAAAGCCCGCACGTACCGGTGACTCCGGAACAAGTCGCTGAATCAGCAATTAAGGCAGCGCAGGCCGGAGCCGCCATTGTACATCTGCACGTACGCGATCCCGACACAGGTGCAGGCTCACGCGATCCGGAACTCTTCAAGGAAGCGGTACGGCTGGTACGTGACAGCGGCACTGACGTTGTAATTAACCTGACAGCAGGTATGGGTGGCGACTGGGTGCCCGACCCGGACAACCCGTCCATGCCCGGCCCCGGCACCGACATGATTGGTGCCGAAGAACGCCTGCAGCACGTTAAAGAATGTCTGCCCGAAATATGTTCACTGGACTGCGGAACACTTAACTTCGGTAACGACAACACCATCTATATCTCAACTCCTCCTATCCTCAGACGTATGGCGGCACTCGTTAAGGAATGGGGTGTTAAACCCGAACTCGAAGTATTCGATCTCGGTCATATAAGATTCGCCAGTCAAATGGTCAGTGAAGCCCTGATAGCCGATCCACCACTGTTCCAGATATGCCTCGGCATTCCCTGGGGTGCAGATCAAAGTGTCGATACCATGAAGGCAATGAAAGATCATCTTCCTGCAGGTGCCAGCTGGGCAGGCTTTGGAATATCCCGCATGCAAATGCCGATGGCAGCGGCGGCTGTGGTAATGGGTGGTAACGTCCGGGTGGGCCTCGAAGACAATATCTATCTTGATCGCGGCGTGCTTGCCACTAACGAGCAGTTGGTAACACGTGTAATTGAGATTATAAACCGCATGGGCGCGCGAGCTGTGACGCCACAGGAAGCTCGCAACAAGTTGAAGCTGCGTGGTGCTGCTACTTAAACAGATAGCCGCGCAGCCCGCACTAATCAAAAACTGGCGGCATATCACCTGATCCCTGATAGCAAAGCAATTTTTTTCTTTTGCAAATATAATCGCCAGACTGGAGCTGACAAACAATGCAGGCTGGAATGACCGTCTCAATATCACACGAAAACGAACTCCTGCTAAATACGCTGCGTGAGTTCATGGATCGGGAAATCTATCCGCACGAAGAAGAAGTCGACAAACTCAGTGAAGTACCTGCAGAACTCGGACATCAAATTCAGCAACGTGCCATTGATGCAGGCTTATTTGCGGCAAACCTGCCCGAAGATGTCGGTGGTGGCGGGTTAAACAAAACTGCCATGGCGCTCATGGAACGCGAGTATGGAAAAACCACCCATGCTTTGCACTCATGGATCGCCAGACCAACTGAAATTCTACTTGCCTGTAGCGGCGATCAAATCGATAACTACCTGCTACCCTGTGTCAGCGGTGACAAACGTGAATTGTTTGCTTTAACCGAACCGGAAGCAGGCTCTGATGTCATGAGCATGAAGTCCAATGCACGTCGCTCAGGTGACGACTGGATACTCAATGGTTCAAAACATTTTATATCCGGCCCCTGCCTGCCGGACTTCGCCATAGTTTTTGCTGCCACCGGAGTCGATCAGACGCCACGCGGGCCACGTAAGCGGGTTACCGCATTTCTGGTTGACGTCGGCACGAACGGATTTTCCATACAGGAGGGAACACGTTGCGTTAGTTATCGAGGCTATAAAACTTTTCAGCTGGCTTTTGATAACGTCAGACTCGGGCCGGGTCAGATTCTCGGTGAAGAAGGTCGTGGCCTTGAGCTATCAGGTAAATGGCTCGGCATGGGACGTATCTGGGTTGGCGCTACCTGCGTTGGCAAAGCCGAACGGCTGGCTGATATGGCAGGCGACTGGGCCGCCAATCGCAAACAGTTTGGCCAGCCAATCGGCAAATTTCAGGCCACCGGATTCAAACTGGCAGACATGGCAATCGGTATCCGCACCGGCGACCTGATGGTTATGGATGCAGTGGCACGTGCAGAACAAAACACCATGACCGATGCCGATGCTGCCATGGTAAAAGTGTATTGTTCAGAAATGCTTAACCGCGTAGCCGATGACACAGTACAAATTTTTGGTGGTATGGGACTCATGGAAGAAATGCCGGTACAACGCCTGTGGCGTGATTCACGACTCGAACGCATCTGGGATGGCACCTCTGAAATTCAGCGCCATATTATTACCCGCTCACTGTTGAGGCCACTGGGCGCATAGATATGACACCGGCGCAACGTGTCAATTTTGAGCGCCTGTTAAAACCGGCACATATTGCTTTCATAGGGGGCCGCGATGCACTGGTTGCTATTGGTGAGGCAAAACGCATCGGCTATCAGGGACAGATATGGCCGGTAAATCCACGGCGCGAGACCTTAGCAGAAATCAAATGCTTTAAATCAGTCAGTGATCTGCCCGAGGCACCGGACGCTGTGTTTCTGGCCGTACCGGTGCCACAAGCCATCGATACACTTAAAGCACTCAATGCCATGGGCGCCGGTGGCGTTGTCTGTTATACCGCAGGCTTTGCTGAAACCGGTGATGCAGGACAAAAGAGCCAACAGCAACTTATAGAAGCCGCAAGCTCCATGGCGCTTATCGGTCCAAACTGTTATGGCGTAATCAACTATCTTGATCAATCAGCGCTTTGGCCATTTGCACACGGTGGCAGCACGCCCGGTTACGGCTGCGCGATAATCACCCAGAGCGGCATGTTATCTTCCGATCTCACCATGAGTCAGCGTTCAGTCCCGCTTACTCACATGATCTCGGTGGGTAACCAGGCGGTACTGTCAATTGAAGATATCATCGATGTACTGTGTGAAGACGACAGAGTCCGTGCAATCGGCTTGCACATAGAAGGTTTAAAAAGCGTTAAACGGTTTGCCAGCGCTGCGATTAAAGCGACAACACTGGGCAAGCCTGTTGTGGCTTTTAAAACGGGTTCGTCCGCCATCGGCAAACTCCTTACCAGCAGTCATACGGGTTCATTGTCCGGTGAAGATGACTTGTATGATGCTTTGTTCAATCGCTGTGGTGTTATTCGTGTCTTCAGCCCGGCCAGTTTACTCGAGACCTTAAAATACATATCTATTGCCGGTATCCCTGATGGTGCTAATGTCGCAGGCTTTACCTGTTCCGGCGGTGGCGCGACCATGCTGGCAGATCATGCAGAAAAAATCGGTCTCACCTTCCCTGCCTTTACGCAATCGGTCTCTGAACAGTTAACCAGTTTGCTGCCGGACATCGCAACTGTCAGTAATCCGCTTGACTACACCACACCTATCTGGGGACAGGCAGAACACACACGGCCCGTCTTCAGTGCAGCAATGACTTCTGAGGTCAATGCTGCAGTACTTGTACAGGACTACCCGGCATCCGGCCTTGATGAATCAAAAGCGAGCTACCTGGCAGACGGTAACGCCTTTGCTGATGCCGCACTTGAGCACAATTTGCCATCCGCCATTTGCAGTACTCTGCCGGAAAATATCGACACCGAAACCCGCAGACATTTTGTATCCCGGGGTATCGCACCGATGCAGGGTATCAATGAAACACTCGATGCAATGGCAGCGTCGATTCGTTGGGGTCAAATGCGTAAAAAAATCACCATGCATCCGCCACAGCAAATGATATCAAACGCAAACTACAGTGACGACCGGTATGCCATAGATGAAGCAACAGCGAAGTCGTGGTTAAGAGATGCCAATATCAAAACGCCTGACGGCCTGGTTTGTTCAGCCAAAGACGCACCCGCAACAGCTGCAAAACTGGGTTTTCCGGTGGTAGTAAAAATACTGAATAAAGATTTGTTGCACAAAACAGAAGCTGGTGCGGTGCAGCTCGGTCTGACGTCAGAACAGTCAGTCGCAGAAGCAGTAAAGCAAATCAGTTCAGCTGTTGCACGTTTTAACCCGCAGCTTGATCACTCACAATTTTTGATAGAACGCCAACTTGCTTCGCCAATAACTGAATTGATTGTCTCTGTTCGACAAGACTCTCAATTTGGCATGGCACTTACTCTGGGAAGTGGAGGTATTCTGGCAGAATTGCTCGAAGATGTTGTCACACTGTTATTACCCGCAAGTACGGCAGAGATACACGCTGCATTAAAAACTCTTAAGATAGCTGCGCTCATGGATGGTTATCGCGGCCAAACAAAAGTTGATCTGCCAGCGCTAAGCAGCAGTCTGTACAACATCACGCAGTTTATGCAGCATAACCCTGAAAAGATTATGGAGCTCGAGATCAACCCTTTGTTTGTATACCAACAACAGATCTGCGCTGTGGATGCGCTGGTATACACAAATGCAGAAACGTAGCAGCGGAGAACAGGTTTGAAAAAGAAAATTATTGGTGATCCGATAATCATTGGTGGCACAACACTGTCACTGTCTCGTGCTGTACGCGCCGGAGACTTTGTTTTTTTGACCGGACAAATTCCGTTCAAGGATGGTGAAGTCATGACCAACGGCACAGTAGAGGAACAAACCAGAGCAATACTTGAAGACATCAAATCAACTCTCGCCCTCGCCGACTGTGAGCTGACTGATGTAGTCAAAGCAATGATATGGCTGCAGGACAAAAACGACTTTGCCGGCTTTAATAGGGTCTACGGTGAGTATTTTCCAACCGATCCTCCGACCAGATCAGCAGTAGTCAACCAGCTACTGGTTGATGTTCGCGTCGAAATTGAAGTGACTGCCTATAAACCACAAGGCACAATGAACTAATGAGACAAACGGTGGCCAGGCTTATAAAGAAAAACACACAGGTATACCTACCATGACCACACTTGAGGCATGTAAAAACAGTGTTGAGCGAGCCAGCTGCCTGCCGCCTCAATACTATGTATCCGATGAATTTTATCAGGATGAAGTTAACCGAATATTCACACAACAATGGCTCGGCATTGGACGCAGTGATCTGGCAGATCAGCCGGGTGAATACATTACGCTATCCATAACCGGTGTACCCGTTATCATTGTGCGTGACTCAGACAATCAGCTGCGCGCATACGCCAACAGCTGCCGACATCGCGGTGCTCAGCTGTTGCAAGGCAGTGGTCAGTGTCGACTGATTCGTTGCCCTTTTCATAGCTGGAGCTACGGTCTTGATGGCTTGCTAAAAGGTGCGCCGCATCTTGATGGCATAGAAGATTTTAAACTTGAAGACTATGGTCTGATTGAATTTTCGGTAAAAACATACGCCGGATTTGCGTTTCTATGCATGGCAGACCAACCACCGCCGTTCGAGCAATTTATTGGTGACTTCGACAACTACCACAATGCATGGCCTCTCGACTCATTAGTTACTACGCGTCGTCGCGAATTTACTGTCGATTGCAACTGGAAAGCATTCCTTGACGTATTCAATGAATACTATCATCTGCAATACGTACACAAAGACTCGATCAACGATCTCTACAAAAAGCCTGATCCTGCCGACAAAACAAACGGCTCCTTCGCAACCCAGTTCGGCAGCACTGAAGGTACCGGCGCGCTGTTGAAAACCCAACAGGACAGCGCCTTACCACCAATGCCGGGCCTGCCCGAGCGCGAGGCTGGTGGTGCACGCTACACCTGGCTGTTTCCAAATATGACGTTTGCTGCAGGCAGAGATTCGCTGTGGGTCTACGAAGCTATTCCTCTGAGTGCAAATCAGTGTCATGTTGTACAAAGCATCTGCTTTCCACAACAGACAATAACTGCGGCAGGTTTTGCGGATAAAGAAAAATTCTATTACAACCGTCTTGATGCGGCCCTTGAAGAGGATCGTATAGCGCTTGAGAACCAGCATAGTGGCCTGAGCTCGCCATTTGCCAGTGCAGGCCGTTTCTCACCAACCATGGAACCCAACGTTGCAGCATTTGCACACTGGTATGCACATGTTATGAGCTAGGAGTCTGCGCGGCAGAAGTCTGTGTAGCGAGAACGCGCCATGGCGAGG
>CAZKAQ010000148.1:0-8534 GCA_964550655.1 uncultured Granulosicoccaceae bacterium | reverse complement strand
TGCATGGGTCACGAGAATTCGCTTACCGGACAGATCAACAGTAATCCCGGAGTCGACAGTCATATAAATTATTCCTTGTCGGGCGGCGCTTAAGCCAGAGTACGCAAAAAACGCGAACACGATTTTTTAACAATCTCTGCGTAGGTGGGATAGGCAAAAATAGTCTCCGCGATATCTTCAGCTTTCATTTTGTGTTTGATGGCAAGCGTCAGACACTGCACCCATTCCCCGGCATGAGCACCAACACCGGTAGCACCCAGAATACGGTTATCCGCATCCATCACTATTTTCAAAAACCCGCCTGTTTTACTGTCAGTGATAAAGCGATCTGTCGCCGCATCGACTTTAAATGTCTGCACACCATCTATGACTTTACGGGCCTCCGTCTCCGTCATACCCACATGACCGACTTCAGGATCGGTGAAAATCGCCCAGGGTAATGCCGAAAGATCACTGCGTCGATCTTCACCTTTCAGCATGTTACGAACCACCATAACCGCCTGGTAGTTCGCGACATGACTGAATTTGGCACGCGATGCAACATCTCCCACAGCATAAATATGTGAAACACTGGTTTGCATTGCATTGTCTACTGTCACACCGTGACGGGTGTATTCAATACCGGCATCTTCAAGGTGCAAGCCCTCCAGATTCGGCACCCGGCCAATCGCCACAAACAACTGATCAACAGAGAGTTGGCTTTGGGTACCATCCTGCTCTATGTCTACACATATTTTGCCCTTACTACCTTTTGAGCACACCGTGGCATTGGCACCGGTTATCATCTCGATACCCATGTCAGTAAATGCATTGATAAGGTAGTCACCGACTTCATGATCTATGGCTCCGAGAATTCGGGAATTGCGATCAATGATGGTGACTTTGCTGCCAAAGCGGGCAAGACACTGACCAAGCTCTGCAGAAATTACTCCGCCACCGAGAAAGGCTATGCTCTCAGGCTGCTCTCTGATCTCCCAGAAGTTTTCGTTATTGAGCATATGGACCGGCTTTTCAGGATCTGTAGGCAGCAGACGGGGCCCGGAACCGGTGGCGAGTATTATATTTTTACCCTCTACTCTCTCTCCGCCGATTTCAACGGTGTGATCATCAATGAATTTTGCACCGCTTTCATTAATATAAGTATCGATACCGAGATCGTTAAAACGCTTTGGCTGCTCGTGAGCATAAACACCGTCAATGATACTTTTAACATGTTCCATCGCACGCGAAAATTCAAAACCTGATGCAACATCAAGTGCGTGTAGCCCGTGAGTAGTTGTAGATTCTATGGCATGGTAGTTTTTGGCCACATCGATCAATGCTTTGGATGGAACACACCCTGAATGAGTACATTCACCGCCGATTTTATGTTTTTCCAGCAGTGCTACTTTTGCACCGCGCCTCTGCGCTTCAAATGCTGCACTGATACCACCGCCACCTGCGCCGATGATTACGATGTCATACGTATGTGTCATTGAGAGATTCCGTAAAGATAATTTCGGCGTCGCCCGCGACACCCGGTACTTGAAAGTAGTCCATCACTCCGGCTGGTCCGTCAACAGACAGAACGCTGAAGGCATGATGATAATGGTCACCGTCGTGACCCAGCTGGCAGTCCAGATTAATCTGCGGCGCTGTGTCTGCATGTTCTGACAGTGCCAGATTGTGGAGTTGTTTATAAGGCTGCCAGAGTAACGCTACCGGAATGGCACCGGAACCGATACACCGCCCGCGCTGTAAACCGAGATAAGGTTCAAAAGCAATCAGATTATGCTCATGCCCCCACAACCAGATATCTATCTCTGACAGGTATGACGAAAATGCATCATATAAAACAGGATTCAACGCCAGCGGCCGGTTGTCTTCAGTTCTGCCGATGTTGCCGGAAGCGGTAAAGAGCTGATAGTGCGACAGCATGACCGACTTGCGACCACCTGCGGTATCCAGTTTATGTCTGTGCCAGTCAACCTCTTTCGGCTCAACCGCAGGAATGGCAGACAACGCATCAACGACTTTACCGGGTTCGGGAGGTGCACCGACAGAAAGTATCTGCCAGTGTTCATTACGCAGGCAGAAATAGCTGGCCGGTTGACCCAGTTCATCCAGTAACCAGTAGTAGCCCGCACCACCGGCGTACAAATCGTGGTTACCGGCAAGATTGTACACACGGGTGTCTGCAGGTAAATATTCACGCACGATAATAAGAAAATGATCGTTCATTTCCTGCTTCGTACCTGAGTAATAGACATCACCCAGATGAATAACAATATCCGGATTCTGATCCGCGATACATCGCATCACATTTTTCGCAAGCGGTGTGCCGGTACCCCAGTCTGATACAAACGCTATCTTTACCTTACCCTCACCCAGCGGCAGGACAAAGTCATCTATTGACTCATAGTGCCGGTACGGAATCGGTTGATGGTTGTTATCAAACTCAAGCAGCGTTTTGGCCCATAGAGGATCACAAACCGAGTACCTGAGCTCGGATTCAATTTCCGCCGCCTTTTCACGATTGCCGGAAAATTTTGCCGCTGCCAGCCCCACATACAAATGCGCACACTTTGACACCAGAGATCCTTTGCTGATGACCTCCGCCAGGTCGACACTGTCTTTACCTTCAGCCATAGCTGATTCAAGTGAACCACAGGCTTCGCAACACGCTTTCATCACCGGATGTCCGGACGAAAGACTGTCTGCTACGTCCTCCCCCTCTCCCTGCAGGACAGTATGCATAGCAGACTGCCAACGGGACATAAATGACTGTCCGTAAGTTTTAATGGTCATATTGCTGATTCATAAAATTAAAACAGGATTTCTTCCAGCCAAAGCTTTACTAACTGCCTGCTACTGACCTTGTATCAATAAAAAACAGAACAATACCACAGACAATCAGGAAACTACCGATCAGCTGGTTTGTACTTACCTGTTCTTTTAACACAAAAAAAGAAAACACCATTGCGACAGCGATCGTTCCACTAACGATAACCGGAATAGCTATATTGGCAGCCATGGGGCTCGAACCCTGTATATCTGCAAATAAATAAAAGTATCCGACTTCAGCCATTCCGATACAGACACCGGCGACAATCGCCCACTGATAGGCACCTGTGCCGAGCTGAAAACTCTGACCGCCTTTAATTAACAGGCAGATCAAAAAAACCAGTGACACAAGCAATGCCGCTACCTGCAGACAGATGGTTGCCAGTACTGTTGTTGTAGCCGCCTCAGGTACCTGACTACCCGACATCTTGATGAACAAGTATAGGAAGCATAAACGCTATTTTTCGCCATCACCAGCACTAACCGACCCGCCAGTGAAGACAGCTGAAAGCGATCGAGTTGTTGGTTCCGCAAGCGAACAACGAGATATTGATCGAGCGCAGAACGCAATTGATGAAAATCGGCATCATTGATAGCCGACAGATCGATGCCAGTGATTTCGGCGCCAACCGCGCCTGTTGCCGGACAAATTTCCGCCATATTTAGTCACCCGGTGAATTGTGAGTCGTCTGACGAATTTCTATTGCCAGTTTGGTTAAAACCAGACACTCATGTAATTCGTACATTGTGGTGGGTTATCGTCGCCTCGACAACCATACGGATCGTCATTACACGACCACTGATAGGGCGTTCGTATCTGCAAGGGTTTTTTCGCAGAACATATAGGATGTGTTTTATTAGTTTTAATAAGAAAACCCGATTGAACGTAGCGGTGAAACCCGTGTCAATCGATACTTACACACTGCGGAATAGTTCTTCTGGCACCATATCAAGGGTTGCCCCAGATCACGTTTTGCGATGACGTTGCAATAAAGTTATTCACATCTCGCTTACACTGAAAGCTATATTGTTTGATGTGAAGATCAGCATACACTTGAAGCAACCCCTTCCAGAACCAGACTCAATGCGGACATTGCAATGATTTCCCGGTATTACCGACAATCTAAAATTCTAAAGAAAGCGCAACATCTCACGCGAAAAATCACATTCCTGCGCACAACGACTATTGCCCTCGCCTGCCTGATCTCAAGCTCGCTGTGCTGGACATCGAGCAACGCCTATGCCCAGGATCGCGCCACTCGTGTCACGGTAGACGTGGTCGCCACCGCGCCGCTGGTACAGACGGTTGACGTATTAGGCAGACTGGTTTCGCGCCAGGGCGGAGTTGTTGCTGCACAGGTTGCAGGCCCGGTAGTGGCACTGCCGGTACAGGTAGGTGATGCGGTAGAAAAAGGCGACTTAATAGCCGAGATCAATATCAACGAACTGCTGGCCCGCCAGGCGCTTTGGCAAAGTGAAGTACAGCGCGCCGAGGCGCTGGTCACAACTCGCAAAGCTGAGAGTAAACTGGCCCGCCAAACTCTGAAGCGTCTGGAAAAGCTCAACAGTACTCGCGCGGTAGATCGCGCAAGCTACGACGATGCTCGGCAACAGCAGGTTATTGCGAGCGCACGTTTGGGCGAAGCGCAATCTGCGACCGAGAGCGCGCAGGCAAATCTGCGACTGGCTGAAGTTTTTCTCGAAAACAGACAGGTCCTGGCGCCCTACACCGGCATCATCAGCAATCGAATCACAGAAGTAGGCAGCTATGTGAGTATTGGCGATGGGGTGGTTGAAATGCTCGGCAATGGCAGTCTTGAAATTGAGGCAGATGTGCCGGTCGATCGGCTTGCCGGGCTGGCACCTGCAGCAGAAGTTGAAGTGCTGATTAATGACAAACCCGTTGTTGCTCATGTACGGGCTATCATTCCGGTAGAAAATCCGCGCACACGCGCTCGCGCTGTCAGGTTTACTGCACCGCTCGATGCAACCGGTTATGCAGTCGGTCAAACCGTGGTAGTCAGGGTACCGTTGGGTGCACCCAGAAATATTATGGCAGTGCACAAGGATGCGATCATCCGTCGTGGCTCAAATGCAATTGTTTATGTGGTGGTTGATAACGTAGCCAATCCGAAAACGGTAGAACTGGGCGACGCTGTGGGTGCAAAATTTGAAGTGCTGTCCGGACTTGCAGACGGTGACAGCGTGGTGATAAGAGGTAATGAGAGACTGCGCCCCGGTACCAGCGTCAACACGGGCGGTACCAACAATGGTGATTCCAAAACTGGTGGCCAGGGTAAAGACAATCCTGAAAAGCAAAGCGGTCAGAAAGAGACAGGTGATAAACAAACTGATGCAAGCAGTGAGGCGAAGCTTGACAGCTCACCACAGACTGCTGCAAGACCCTCCAACAACTCAGCAACTGCTAAAAACTGATCGGAAAAGCAGAGATGAATCTGATCAAACTCAGCATCGACCGACCCATCGCCGTCATTGCAGCGGTGCTTATGGTCATCCTGTTCGGCATCGTTGCACTGCAGAATATTCCGATTCAACTCGCCCCCGACGTTGACCGACCAGTAATTTCAGTCAGAACCGATTGGCCGGGTGCCTCACCAGCAGAAGTCGAGCGCGAAATTCTCAACAGACAGGAAGAACAGATGGCCGGTATATCCGGCCTGCAATCCATGACTGGCGAAGCCAGAAATGGTTCTGCCCGTTTAACGTTAGAATTTTCCGTCGATAGTGATATCGACAAATCACTGCTACTGGTCTCAAACAGGCTGGACCGCGTGACGGGCTATCCAGCAGACGTGATCCAGCCAACCCTCGATACCGCAGGTAGTGAAGACAACCCAATTGCATGGTTTAGTGTGGGACTGGCCCCGGGCAATGAACGCGATATTCATGAATACGGCGACTTTGTCAGAGACATCATTAAAGATCGTATCGAACGAGTGCCCGGAATCAGTGCGGTAAACGTGTTTGGTGCCTCGGAACGGCAAATTCACGTGATAGTAGAGCCTGAGTTAATGGCAGGTTATCTACTGACGGTAACCGACGTTGTAAACGCGCTGCAAGCGGCCAATATCTCGGTATCTGCCGGGGATGTAGACGAAGGCAAACGTCGCTATGTCGTGCGCGCAGTGGGTGAATTGTCAGATCTGGATGCGGTACGCGATGTTGCGTTACGCGGTGGACGCGCCAGCGATGGCGGCCGAGTCAGACTTGGCGATATTGCAGCGGTTGAATACGGGTATACCACACCAGGCGCTCGAATACGCCAGCGTGGCGAACAGGCGTTGGCGGTGAACGCGACTCGCGAAACCGGTGCCAATGTTATCTCAACAATGCGCGGCTTGCGTAAAGCGGTAGATGAATTACAGCGCACTGTGATGCCCTCTTCCGGACTGACTCTGGTACAAAACTACGACGAGACCATCTACATCAATTCGGCAATTGATCTGGTTAAACAGAATATCTATCTTGGTGGTGCACTGGCCATCGCTATTTTGTTATTGTTTTTAAGATCGTGGCGACCGACTGTTATTGTGGGTGTAGCCATTCCCGTCGCTGTTATCGGGTCGTTTGTTGCGATGGCATCACTCGGTCGGTCGATCAATGTGATCTCACTTGCAGGTCTCGCGTTTGCGGTAGGCATGGTAGTGGATGCTGCGATTGTTGTAATGGAAAACATCTATCGCCACCGAGAAGCAGGTCATAGTGCGCGCGATGCTGCCTATCATGGTACGTCCAGAGTCTGGGGTGCGGTACTGGTATCGGCACTGACTACGGTAATGGTGTTTATTCCAATACTGGTGATGAAGCTCGAGGTTGGACAACTGTTTCGCGACATCGCCGTTGCCATCTCGGTATCGGTTTTATTATCATTGATCGTTGCCGCAACGGTAATCCCCGCCATGTCCCAATGGCTGTTGCGTACCAGCACATCAGACGGACGCATTAAACGTTTGTCCATTCCCGGTGTTGATCATTTTGCTCGCGGCTTTGTCGCCACTATTACCGGCTATGTTCGATTGGTTGCCAGAAGCAATGTGCTGTCTTTTGTTGTCGCCTTTGTGATCACCGCACTCGCGGCATTTGCCACTGTGCAGTATCTGCCGAAACTTGAATACCTGCCCGAGGGCAATCGCAATCTGGTCTTCGGCATAATCATTCCGCCACCGGGTTACAACCTCAACACGGTTACCGGTATTGCTGAAGACATAGAAGCGGCAACCAGATCTAACTGGGCAAGCGAGCCGGGAGAGACCACACCGATTGACCAGCCGCCGAAAATCGATCGTTTCTTTTTTGTCGCAACACCTGGTCGTACCTTTGTAGTCGCCACATCGGCAGAGCCACAAAGAGTAAGTGAACTGTTACCCGCGTTACAGGGACCGGTTTTTCGTGAGCCTGGCACCTTCGGGTTTATGAGTCAGCCATCAATCTTTGGCCGCGGTATCGGTGGTGGACGCAAGATTGAATTTGATATCTCCGGTCCCAACCTCGACACACTGGTTCAGGTTGCCGGTCAGGCGTTTGGCATAATGTCGGCGGAGATGTCGCGCGGTGACGGCTATCAGCATCGTCCCATACCTGGTCTCGAACTGGGCTCACCGGAGGTTCGATTACAACCCGACCGCATGCGTCTGGCGGACAACGGGCTCACCACTCGTGATCTCGCACTGGCCGTTGATACTTTTAATGATGGTGTTATAACCACCGAGGTTGCGGACGGAGGTAAGACGCTCGATATCGTACTGCGCGGCCCCGAAAACTTCATTGATGCAACACAGGATATCGGCAACCTGCCAGTCGTAACAGCAGACGGGCAGATTGTGCCAACGGCAGCACTTAGTAAACTGGTGATGACAGCCGGTCCGGTATCGATTCGCCACCGCGAGCGTTTTCGCACAATCACCCTCGAAGTGCGCGTCGCCCCCGGCGTGCCTCTGCAAAGTGCACTAGACACGCTTGAAACCAAAGTCATCCAGCCGATGGAAGCTGCAGGCTTACCGCCCGGTGTTCGGTTCGGTGTTTCCGGTACAGCAAGTAAACTCGCCGAAACCTGGGAAGCCATGAAGTGGCAACTTGGTTTAGCGCTGGTGATTGTGTTTCTGGTGATGGCCGTATTGTTTGAGAGTTTTATTTATCCGCTAATTATATTGCTCAGTGTACCGGTCGCGGCCGCCGGTGGTGTGGGTGGTCTTACGCTGCTAAACGCACAACCTGGAATATTTCAGCCACTGGATATGCTCACACTACTGGGCTTTGTGATACTGATAGGCATTGTGGTTAATAACGCGATACTGCTGGTGCACCAGGCATTGATCCATATTCGCGAAGACCAACTTGAGCCGGTAGAGGCGATCATAAATGCCACTCGCAATCGTATCCGCCCGATTTTTATGTCCACCCTGACCAGTGTCTTCGGCATGCTGCCGTTAGTGCTGATACCCGGAGCCGGCTCAGAACTTTATCGTGGACTGGGTTCGGTCGTTGTAGGCGGGCTTGCACTATCCGCCATACTAACCTTACTGATTGTACCGCCAATGATGAAGATCGTTATGGTGCCGTTGGAAAAGCGTCGGCTGTTGAATAACGATCGGATGGGCATCGCGCCAGATCCGCACTCGAACTACAGTGGATAGTTGCAATGACTATCAGACAGCAGTCTGCCAATTGTGATACGAATTCATCGCCTTGAT
>CAZKAQ010000147.1:0-8596 GCA_964550655.1 uncultured Granulosicoccaceae bacterium | reverse complement strand
ATGAATAATGCAGGTTAGGTGGCCGTAAAGATACTGAGCTAAATAGTGTCGCAGTTGTAAACTATGCAGTTCGCTATGGTGAAACTGCCTGCCTGGCAAAGCCTTCCAGAGCATTGGCCATTTTGTCGAATAGCTCATCGCATCCTTCTACCTGATGAACTGTTTTCAGATGTTGAGGGTCTATCCAACTCAAATGTACCTTGCCTGTCTGGTCTTCAGCGGCGATCATTTTCATTGGCAGATCCACAGCTATGCTCGGCGACTTCATTATGAGCTTTGTGCCCATTTGCGGGTTACCAAAAATCAGTAACTGGGTTGGAGGGATACTCATGTCAACGCTCTTGGCATTGGCCGCGTGATCGACACGTCCAAAAACCGCAAAGCCTTTTTCGGTCAGAATTGAGTTCAGCCGGTCGATAGTGGTCGGGACATCATGTGCGCTTGCAATTGAAATCATGGTATTTTTTTCCATAGCTTTTCTTAACGTTAGTAGTTTTGAACTTCTGTCTGACCATCACACATAGAAATTGTTCAAAGCCCCGGGTAGTTTGTTCCTGTTAGTATATGCCTTGTGCAATACTATTCTCTATAATTTGCAGGTTGGAAAATCAGTTGATACTGCAGCAGTGCGCTCGTGAGATTGTCTGACTATCGATTCCAGTTCGCAGATCAGGAAAACGCAGGCATCACATCATTGATAAACCGTGTTAGCGAATCTTTTTTTCGCTGGAATGACATACCGCTGTCAATCCAGAATGAAAATTCGTCATAACCCAGATCTTCAAAGCGTTTGATCTGATCGATAACCTGTGGTGCCGTGCCAATGGTCAGGTCACGTTGCAGGTTGGCCGGAGACATCATGGCGTTGTTTTTAATTTCCTCATCGCTTAACGGATCAATGTGGCCTTGTGTTACTTTGCGTTTATTCTGAAACCAGGCGCCAAAATAATTGTAGAAACGACTTAACTCCTCTGCTGCCACAGTGACGTCGTCGTTGTCTTTTGCTACATAAGTGTGGTGCAGCAGCATTATATTGGGTCGCGGGCCGCTGTAGTCGCCGCAGGCTGTGTTAAATCGCTCCATCAGGGAGGCTATTTCTTCATAGCCTTGCCACAATGGTGTCACCTGTACATTAAAGCCGTTTTGTACTGCAAATTCATGACTGGATGGATCACGCGCGGCAATCCAGATGGGTGGTCCATCAGGCTGCAGTGGCTTCGGCGCGGAAGAGGTTGACGGGAATTTATAAAACTCGCCTTCGTGTTGACAGTCGCCATCCCAAAGCTTGCGCAACAAAGGTGTGGATTCACGCATTCGTTGTCCGGCCTCCCATGCATCCATGCCTGGCATTATGCGTTCGTACTCGTAAGAATACGCGCCGCGAGCGACCCCGAGTTCCAGTCGACCATCGGTGACAAGGTCTGTCATGGCAGCTTCACCTGCAAGCTTAATCGGGTGCCAGAACGGGGCGATAACTGTACCGGTACCCAGCTTTACCTGTTTTGTGTGGCGCGCTACATCTGTGATGGTGAGGAACGGATTTGGTGCGATGGTAAATTCCATACCATGATGTTCTCCGGTCCATATGGCGCGCATACCGCCCTCGTCAGCGAGTGTGCACAACGACAGGAAGTCCTGATAAAGTTGCTGGTGGTTTTGCGTTTCACTCATGCGCTCCATATGAGCAAACAAGGAAAATTTCATAAGTTAGTCCTGTTCATCTGTGGGCAGGTGTAGCTCTCCGAACTCTGCATTGCCAATGTACAAGCCGTAGGTTCTTATCCGACTTTCGGTAGCAAAGCGCGTCATCATGGTGGTCTGAGCCTGATCTGAAAATTTTCGGTTTACCAGTGATTCAATTGTCTCAAAAGAGCCAAGCTCACTGCAATCATCAGACTCGGCATGGGCACGTATAAAGGTAAAGCGTGTCTGTTTGACGGGATCATCGTAGACTGAATAGACCGGTCCCAGCCGGATATTCAATCGTATCTTTTCAAAGTACTGTTGCAGCGCACTGCGTGCACCCATCGAATTGGATTGCTCAACCGTAGGTACGCAATAGTCACTGTTTGCCTTAGACATCAAAATGCGGCCGTCATACTCTATGAGAGCACCTGCCACACCCATGACATCTGAATGGCTGGAAGCGTTCGATTGGCGCTCTTTACTCAAACTAAAATACCCGTCACTGCAGTAACCCAGTCCGGGTAAGTCTGTTGAGTTTAGTTGCAAAACTTCGCCAATCAACACCAGATGATCGCCGGCAATATGACGTTGATGAACTTTGCAACTGAAAGTAGCGGCCGCACCTTCTATGAGCGGGCAACCGTATTCATCGGTATGCCATTTAACTTCATCAAAACGGTCTTCAGAGGTACTGGCAAAGGTATTCGAAACCTGTTCCTGTCCCTCTGCCAATATGCTCACTGAAAAATGAGTAGCGCTGTTAAATTCATCAAAGGAGGTGAGGTGATTACCCGGGCAAACCAGTAGCAGGGGTGGATCAATCGAAACTGATGTAAATGAATTAGCGGTAAAGCCGATCAGGTCACCGTTATTGGTACGTGCAGTAACGACAGTGACGCCAGTCATAAAACTACCAAATGCACGTCTCAGGGTTGCCGGATCGATGGAAGCCATTTGTTCAGTTGCAGCTCGATTTGAGTGCGAGACGGTTCATGCTTTCAAGCATAGTGAATGTTGAACAGGACTCTGTTACACCGTTCATGATTAGAGCAGTGCAACCGGTGGTATACGGTGCCAATTCAGATCGCTGCCGGGTTATCAACGTCACGCTCCAGATCTTTCAGATCCTGGTAACGGTCACCAATACGGTGATGCGGGCGCCCACCGGTAGCACCACCAAGCACCAGTACGAGTTCGTCAGCGCGGGGTGCATCATTGATAGCAAACTGCACTGTCAAATAATGCGAGCGCCGACCGGCGTCATGTTTATCCATCAACGGGACTGCAATCGCGGCGTTCGCAGGGCCGCGGGTGTTACTAAATGCCAGATAGCTACTGGCCTCCACCGCAGTACGGTAAAAATTGCCGAAGCGCAGCGTGTGAATTAGCGCAGAGGCATGTTCAATTTCACCATCCAGACCCACTACCGCTGCTTTGCCGTAAGCTTCGATTTTATCGCCGCCACCTGCGAGGGTAATAATTCGATCAGTCAGTGCCTTGCCCAGGATTGGGCCGAATGCCTGTATTTCCGGTGTTAAATTGTCGATAAAACGTCCGGCCCACGGATTGGTGATAACTGCCGCAACCGCAAACAAGCGCCACGGCTGCTCGGCTTCTTTGTAGCCTTCAATAAGAACTTCTTCTTCAAACGTGACAAATTTTCGGATAACGGGATTCATAATCGTGGAGCAGCGCATTAGAGGATCAATTACAGGACACTATCTGATATGAGGGTAGTTCTGACAAGCAATGAATATTTTGTCATTAGTATTACTAATACTAATGGGACTGCTGAATTATCTTTTCATAGCACCACTGTTGCGTCAGTAGACGGCGCCCATAACACAGGATCGGGAATCGGGGCATACAGGGATTATTGGAGTCAAGTAGTTAGCAAAATTAGTAGCGACACCCGAATTTTCGCGGATTGCAATATATATCGAAAAGGCACATAGTTGATCCGCTTTTTTCGTGCACTTTGAGCAATCCTGTCCAATAAATGGAGAAACTACTTTGGCTATACAACCACCGTTGAGCGCGCTGCCAATTGCTACGGCAGATAGCGGTTTCTACTCAAATTTCAATAAATATGTCGCAGTCACATCAAAAATTATCATCGCTTTACTGGTGATTTGGGCGGCGATATTCCCGGATCGTGCAGGCGCGGTACTGGGGGCGATGAGAACCTGGTCCTTTGACAATCTCAACTACTACTACACCTGGGCGGTCGCATTCTTTATTGGTGTTTGTCTGCTAATTGCCCTGCATCCGCGCTGGGGAAAAGTTGTTCTGGGTGATGGCGGCAAGCCTGAGTTCTCGAATTTTTCGTGGTTTTCGATGATGTTCGGTGCTGGTATCGGTATCGGCATGCTGGGTTATGCCACTGGTGAGCCAATTTTTCATATAGCAGATAATCCGCTGATTCGTATGAGCACTATTGAAGTGCAGGCGGCGCTGGACGCGGCGGGTATTGCGGTCGCGGAGGGCAGTACTGCAATGGCTACTTATCTGGCTCAGGTAGAGGCTGGGTCGATAACAGCTATTCCGGATCTGGTTACTGCAAAAACAGAGTCTGCAATTACTTCAACCTATCGCTACTCCTTTTTCCATTGGGGCGTGGGTGCGTGGTCTTGCTATGCGCTGGTTGGTATTACTCTGGCATTCTTTGCCTACTCAAGAGGGCTGCCGTTAACGATACGTTCAACGCTTGCACCTATATTTGGACGATCTTTGTCAGGTCCGCTGGGCCATATTATCGATGTCACTGCTGTAGTCGCGACAATTCTGGGTATCAGTCAAACCATTGGTTTGGGTCTGGACTCATTCTCATCCGGATTGTACGCCTTCACAGGAGCAGAGTGGTTAATGACCACTGATGATAAAGGTGTTTTGGTGCCGTCAACAGGATCAATGTTGGTGGCGCTGGCAGTGGTGATGACACTTTCAACGCTTTCTGCATTGTCCGGAGTTGGCAAGGGCATCAAGTGGCTGAGCAACCTGAATATGGTGTTGTCCTTTTCTTTGATCGCCTTCTTTGTGGTATTTGGCTCCACTCTTTTTGCGCTTAAGATTCTCGGTTACGGACTGTTTGACTACATTATTCACCTGCCTGCGCTGACGTTTCAGGTATTCCCTGCAGCTGGTGCTGGCAGCCCGGGTGAGTGGCAGGGCTGGTGGTCGATTTTCTATTGGGCCTGGTGGATAGCATTCGCCCCGTTCGTTGGTATCTTTCTGGCCCGAATTTCCAAAAATCGCAGCATACGCGAGTTTGTGGTCGGATCCATTTTAGCGCCGTCTTTCATGTGTTTTTTATGGTTTGCCTTGTTGGGTGGTACTGCGATTGATCTGGAACTTAACGGCTCAGCCAATGGCAGTATTTTTGCCAAGAACCTGACTGCCCAGTTATATGAAACGATCAACGTGTTAATGCCACAGGCTGCTGCTGTGTTGTCGGTGCTGATCGTGATTTTACTGTTAACTTATCTTGTTACATCAGCCGATTCCGCGGTATTAGTTGTCAACACAATCAATGCCGGTGGCTCACAAGAAGCGGCGAGCAAAGGGCATATTGTGATCTGGGGACTGATCTTAACCGCTGTTATTGGTGCGTTGCTGTTGGCCGGCGGGCTTAATGCAATTCAATCAGCAATGATTATCGGTTCAATACCATTCTCTTTCATTATGATCCTGATGGGATTTTCGCTAATAAAAGCACTGATACGAGATGATATGAGACGAAGTAATGGCAGCAATTGATCAAAGACTGTTTATACGTTTATAAAGTGTTCTTTGTGCATTCGCTGCATATCTTGTAATGACCTACAGGAGTCTGTCGGAGACAGACTCCTGTAGCTGTTATTAACGGGCGGGTGCTGAATGAACCCGGATACGTTGATTATAAGGTGCGGTTAACCTCGTCTTTAAGCCAGCTTACAAACTGATGTGCGATTTCTGTTTTGTTACCTGTGAGCACATTAATAAAGTAACCATCAGTGGCATCCGGTGTAAGCGAGCTCACCATCACCAGCTCACCAGTGGTAAGTAACGGGGCTGCGATTAATTCACTGGTTAATGCGATACCTGCGCCGAATCGGGCAAGGTCGACGGCCAATCCGTGTGAATCTACAAAACGCGTTGCAGGATGGTTTGAACCAAGCTCAAACTGATGTGCAAAATTGATCCAGGTATCTGATGTGCCTACGGCCTGTATTAGAGGGTAATTTTGAAAAGCTGCATCGGTTAAAGGCAGTTGCTCAGTGGCAACCAATTGTGGTGATGCTACCAGTACTAAGCGATTACGTCCTAAGGCGGGTTGTCCTTCATTGGCACCAAAGCGTATCTGCACATCAGCGGAATCCGCCAAAGCATCAGGCCATACACTGGTCAGCAGTCTTACATCCAGTTTTGGCGATAGCTCCAGAAAATCACTAATGCGTGGTGCAAGATACCACTGTGCCACGCTAACGCTGGTGGCAATGGTTAATATTTCGGTATGTGTTTGCTCATAGGGTTGTGTGGCTGAACGGAGTGCGTCAATTGCACGGGTAATTTCCGGCAACAGCTTGCGACCATCATCGGTCAGGCTGATGCCACGCGGTTTGCGGTCAAACAATCGGCAACCGAGGCGCGATTCCAGCAGACGGATCTGTTGGCTGACGGCTGACTGGGTCAGTCCGAGCTCTTCAGCGGCTGCGGTAAAGCTTTGGTGTTGTGCCGCGCTTTCAAAACAGCGAAACCAACCTAGTGGTGGAAGTGATTGAGCCATTGTAGTGTGTCGGGTGAATGTATCGGTGTCGGTTAAAAAAAACGTGTTGCGTATAACGATTATGGCATGTTCAATATCTTGTACCAGCCGGGGTGATTGCCGGCGAGTGTCATTCAGACAGCGGTAAACAAGGTTTTGCTGCTAGCGTCAAATGTAGCTTAAGCAATTTTTTTGCGCTGTCTTTTTGCTGTGTATCGATTGTTTTGTTTCTGATCCGATTGAGATATTTCAACGCTTTGCAGAAATGCCAGTAGCCGAGCAGACACATCAACCTCTTTGGGCCAGATAACTGTTGAAGAGAAACGATACGGTGCACCTGTTACCGACTGCTGTACTAATCGCCCTTGCTCTATGTCTTCGGCCACAACACAGCGGGGCAGTAAGCCAATACCCATTTTTGCCAGCAGGCAGCGTCGGATAACCTCCACATTGGAAAAACTCTGCCTCGGTTCCAACCGCAGAGAGCAGTTCTTAAAGTGATTTTCTGCGGCCATACGATAACTGCACCCGGGTTCTGTGGTAATCAGAGCACATTCCGCTATCTGCTCCGGTGTCATTTTTTTCCTGCGTTTTGCCTCCGGATGTGTGACATAAATAATTTCCTCTTTAGCAATTTGCAGCGAATTGTAGTGCGGATCATGATCATGGATTACGACAACTGCGGCCTCTATCGTGCGCTCAGCCAGTGCCTTGCGATAGTCAAACGGATCATGCTGCAGATGCAGCTCGACCAACGGTGCGGTTTGTTGCAACACTTCGATCAGTGGTGGCAATCGATAAATACACATAGAACTCGGTGCAAATAATCGTAGCTCCCCGGCGGGGTCACTGATTAGAGACCGGGCCTGTGCCATCAGCTCATCGTTAACGGACAACAAATGCCTGAATTTCGGTAACAGCTGTCGGCCGGTAGAGCTTAGTACAAGCCCGCGACCTGACGATTCAAACAAACTTACATTGAGCGACAAAGACAACTCACGCAATTGAGCTGACACACTGGATGGTGCCAGGCTCAGTACCTCAGCTGCACGATTTACGCTGCCTGTATCAGCCACTGTAACCAGGCTTTTGATCTGCCGTAAATTCAACATTCGGAATATCCGTATGGTCTGACGAAGATTATTCGCTTTTTTTAGCCAAAATGCTACGGCAAACTGATCCTTTCAATACCCATCTGTCAACTCGACATCACTCAGGGATTCAGCCATGCACTTGTACATCACTTATAAACGATACTCTTCCTGGTCTTTGCGTCCCTGGCTTGCCATGAAAGTCAAAGGCATCTCGTTTAGGGATACAGTTTTGCCTTATGTCCATGACAACAGTCTGGCCGAATTTGCAGCAACCCATCGTGTTCCGGCCACTGTACCGATACTGGAACACAATGGTCAGATAATATGGGACAGCCTGGCTATTCTGGAATACCTTGCCGACGCCTGTCCGGAAAAAAACCTCTGGCCACAAGAGCCGAAGCTGAGAGCACTGGCGCGCTGCGCCAGTGCAGAGATGCACTGCGGCTTTGCGGCTTTACGTTCCGAGCACCCGATGAATTGCCATCGAATTCAGGCAATGATCCCCAGTGCTGCCGTGCAGGCTGATCTGGATCGACTGGCAGACATCTGGAAACATTTTGATCAGGCAGACAAACCGACCGGTGAGTTTCTGTGTGGAGAATTCAGCATTGCCGATGCGATGTTTGCACCCATCGCTTGGCGGGCCAGAGGCTATCAATTGAAAATATCCGATTCGTTTGAGCGCTGGAGCGATGCCATTATGGATCTGCCAGCGATGGCCGAGTGGATAAGAGACGGACAGGCCGAGAGCTGGCGGGTAGAAGCAACCGAGAAGGTTGGTGCTTAATAAGTAGTAAAAAGGGCGTCGGTCCCTGCATTTTCTGTGTTCAATGTTTAGAAACACTTTTCATAAGTTGAATAGCTCAGCAAGCAAGCCGCAGTAGTGGTAACACGCCTAAATCGAAATGTTTAGTCAGTAAGTAGCATGAATGAATTAAAGGTTTCAGATAAAATCATGACGCCGGTAAAAGGCAAATCACTATCAGTTTTTCTTCGACGAAGAAAAAACTGCATCTACCTAACCTGCATTATTCACAAGGCGACCGACTAATTTTAGTTTCTGCCTATAAAC
>CAZKAQ010000146.1:0-8600 GCA_964550655.1 uncultured Granulosicoccaceae bacterium | reverse complement strand
CACAGCTACGCGCCCCGAGCAAATTTTTTCTTTTGCAAATATCAATAAGTATTAGCTGCAAGAAGAAAATTCACTGTGAAAACAAATCTCTGCGCGATATGCTCGCCATTTCATGAATAGTCCGGGTTAACAACAAAGGCCCGGTTTACCGGGCCTTTGATCACTACGGATTGAGCTGCAGTTTAAGCAATAGTTTGTAGTTAGTGAGCAGCGGCAATTTTTTCAGCCATCCTTTGTTTTTCACGCATCAGTTTGCGTTGATAGCGACTTTGCACAACATCTGATAAAGCCATTATCACAATAACAAAATAGAATGTTGCTTTTGTCATTTGTTCTACCGGAGTGCCGAGGATCTTCATGTGGGCAAGGTGACCGCCCTCTGAGATCAACATGATGCCGACAACAAAGAGAATAAACAGGCCAAGTACTTCGTACATGCGATTTTTCTGTAGAAAATCAGAGACACGATCTGCCAATACGATCATCATGATTCCGCTGATCACAATGGCGCAGGCCATCACCGCGAATACTTTTGTCAGTGCCATGGCGCTCAGAATAGAATCAAAAGAAAACACCAGGTTCATCAGCACAATCCAGATGATGACTTTAGTGGCCGAGCTACTTCTGTTTTCTTCTGCTCCGTGTTCCTCAAGTGTCATCATGTGAAGGATCTCTTTGGTGGCGGTATAGATAATAAAAATGCCCCCGATAAGCACAATAATGGAGTGAAAGTTAAAATCAAATTCCAGAATGCCTTCCCACTTCACTGCTAAAACTGAGCTTTGGAATTTTTCCACCAGGTTGACGAGTACAAACAAGAGAATCAGTCGAAGTCCGATCGCAATTCCGATTCCAAGCTTGCGGACTTGTTGTTGCTGATGTGCCGGCGCTCGCTTCGATTCCAGAGATATGTAGAGCAGATTGTCAAAGCCCAGCACCGCCTGAAGCAGTATCAGTAAAAACAGCGTGACCAGATTGTCTAACGTAAAAAGGTCCATTGTGCTTCCCGTATCAAAGTTGTGAAATAAAGAGTGTTAGTGGCGTGCCAGCAGTAGTGTCTCATTTTTTTGCGGCAAGGCGATTTAACATTTTGAAAGTTGTTACGGTCATGCGATTCATATCGGGGTTTCCCGGGTTTGCTGACCAAAAAGTCAATTTCCGGATGACTCTGCGGAGCCGGTGTTATGCTGATTCCGGCTGGATTGCAAAAATTTGAAAAATGAACGCTGTTGGTGCTGATAATGTGGCAATTGCAGGGTGGCGAGAATCAAACTTTCCTATAGCGTGGCTACACTCCAACAAGTTATTATTTACCCCAACTTATTGCTTGCCGGCTCACCTCTGTACACATGACCCATGGATAATCGTCGAATTCTGCAAGCGGGTGATTTGGTTCAGTGGTACCGCATTGAGAGTATCCTTGGTCGTGGAGGATTCGGTGTCACCTATCTGGCTACAGACACCAATCTTGACCATAAGGTAGCCATAAAAGAGTACATGCCCGAGTGGGCGGTGCAACGCAGCGAAAATAACTCTCTCGTACCACTCAATGACGACGTTCGGCAGGACTTTGATCTTGGTGTTGACAGCTTTCTGCGCGAGGCGAGAACTCTGGTTAAGTTCCGGCACCCGAATATTGTTCGTGTGATGGCTGTTTTCGAGGCCAATAACACAGCTTATCTGGTAATGGAGTATGAAGAAGGAGATGAATTCAAATCCTATGTGCAGCGTGGTGATGGAATTGACGAGCAGTCATTAAAATCTCTGATTCTGCGTATTGTTGATGGACTGGAGCAGGTTCATCGCTACGGTTTTCTGCACCGTGATATCAAACCGGTCAATCTGATTATCCGTAACGACGGCAGTCCTGTGTTGCTCGACTTTGGTGCTGCACGACCGACTGATGGCGAGCCCGGTGCACACACGGCCTATGTATCTGACGGTTACACACCGATCGAACAGTATCAGGACGGTGAGGGCATGAGAGTTGGTCCCTGGACTGATATCTACGCTCTCGGTGCGACGCTGTACTACGCCATCAGCGGAAAAACCCCGGTAGGCCCGACAGGTCGGCTGGCAGCACTTGTGACCAGAAAATCTGATCCGCTCACATCTGCAATGGAGGTTGGAGCAGGTCGATACAGCGATTCGTTTCTTCAGGCAATTGACTGGGCGTTAAGCTTTAAACCCGATGAGCGGCCGCAGGATTTATCTGAATGGCGTGTTGCGTTTACTGAAGATCAGCAAAAGGTTCAACCTTTAACACAGAGCAAACCGGTTAAACCTGCGACACCAAAACCAGAACGATTAGTCAGGCGATCACGCAGTCGTATGGTTAAGCCGCGTGCCATCAGACGCACATTGGTATCAACGGCGGCACTACTGGCGATGGTGCTTGCTGGTAGTTGGTTGTATCGCGACTATCAAGAACGCTCCGAGCTCGAAGCACTTCTGACTCGCGCAGATACGGAGTTTGACAGCGGAGCGTTAATTGATGGCGCTCTGCCTTTGTATCGTCAGGTACTCGGTAGTGCACCCGGTAATACAACGGCGCAGGCCAGATTGGCCGAGATTGAAGCGATAGCCAAAGACCAGTTAAACAAAGCCCTCGAAGAGGGTGATATCGATCTGGCTGAAAAATCTCTGGCAGAGTTTCAACGTATTTCGTCTGACATAAGCCTTGTTCAAACCTTTGAGCAACGAGTCAATACAGAGCGCCAGCGTCAGACGGTAGAGCAGCAGTTCGATCAGGCACAAAGCTTTGTCTCTGCCGGTGAATATCAGCAGGCGCAGAGTATGCTGGCCAGTTTGCGCTCGGCTGCACCCGCTGATGGTCGCATAGAAGAAATCGAGACCAACATTCAGGCCGCAATAGATGACGCATCGCGGCAAGCTGAAGAACAAGCCAGAATCGAGGAAGAAGCTCGTCGCATAGAAGCAGAAACCCGTCAGCGCGTGGCCGATGCCAACAGGCGGCAGCGCGAACGAAGACAATCCTACAACAGATACCTCAGACAAGCTGAAGATGCTGTTTCCGAGGGAAATCTGAGTCGGGCCCGTCAATCACTTGATAGTGCGCGTGCACTGCAACTGAGTGACAGCAGATTAACTGCGCTCGAGGCGCAGGTGGTCGAACAGGAAACCTATCTGCGTAAACCTTTGTCTGAATACGAAATCAGCTACGCCTCGGGGCAGTTCAATGCATTGCGGCGCGCTATTGAGTCGAAAAATCTCCGCTCTATCGAATCTCTTTCTGAAAACAGTCCGAGTCGCAAGGGATTGTTCGATACCCTGTTCGATCGATACACCAGAGTGGACGCACAGATTATTGATGTCAGATCCGAGCTTGATCCCAAACGCGTCACCGCCAAACTGCGTATTGAAGCGATGATTCTGCCGAACGGAGATATTGTCTATCCGTCGTCGGCCTATAGAGACACAGAACTGGTACTGAACCGCCAGCGCTTTGGGTGGTCTCAGATTATCTGGTAGATTTTGGCAAGCGTCAGTGGAGTTTTTCCCGGCCGCATGATATTGTCATGACGCAACATGGTATGCTTGAATGCAAGCTGCGGGGGTGTGACATTAATACTGGTAAAACTGGCAAATTACATTGCTACAGAACGGATTTAGTTCCGGCGCGTGGATTGATCCGTCGCTGTGTAGCATTCACACTTGTGGCGTCACTAGTCTGTTCACAATCCTTCGCCCAGGTGCCGACTAATGCTGCGGATGATTCCGACGAGTTTTCCGTAACCACCATCCGTCTGGCGCAGGCTGGCCCCTTGCCCGCAGAAATTGATATTGATCCACCCATCATCGACCACGAAGCTCTGGAGCCCGGCATCGCGGGGGAGCAACAGGTATTCACGGCGGGAGTGATTGATGATCGTGGTCTGAAGCATGTGATGCTGTTTCATCGGGGTCAAACAGGTGCGCAGTATCAAAGCGCCGTGATGCAAAAAGTCGAAGGCTCTAATGACTACACGATTACTATAGATACTGCAGCTGAACAATCGCGCGTTGAATACTACATAGAAGCGCTGGATACCGGCGGTAATCGGGTACTGAAGGGATTTCCGTTTTTTCCTCTGGTACGAGAACTTTCTCCCGTGAAAGCCAGTGTGGCTGAAGCGCCAGAATCTTCATCATCGCGCAATGGACTGATTTACGTGCTGCTCGGTGTTGCTGCAATCGGTATTGTTGCGGCTGTAGCAGGTGGCGGCGGCGGGGGTGACGATGGACCCGAAGCGCCCGAACCCATGCCAGGTGATGATACTGTGCCGTTGACGATTACGGTCACACCGCCGTAGCTGGAACACTGATCCTGATCGTGTGATTGAATGTTTGATCCGGCGCCAGTGTTTTTATATCCGCTTTGCTGGCGAACTCACCATTTGAGTTAACAAAGTCACTGGTGCCAAGCCAGGGTTCGATACAAACGAAAGGTGCACCGGGTTTAGACCAGATACCAAGATGCGGTGCACCGCCGGTCTCTACTGTAAGTAAATTTTCAGAACCTCTGGTCAGACTGACAGCGGTTGAATTTATATCGCGGAACACCAGCGCATCGTGATTAAAAATATCTTCACTTAAAGTAATAGTGTTGTTGTCAGTGTTGAGTGGCACTGCTTTGGTTTCAAGCAATCCCGCTTCGGTCAGTGGGTAGTGTACGAAGTTCTCCACTTCGTTAAACGTAATTGCGTAGTCTTTAAAATGGTAAGTGTTGTTTAGCTCCAGCGCAAAGGCAGGATGAGAACCGAGTGTAAACAGCATGTTGGTATTATCGTGATTGATAACGGTGTAACGGATATCAATGCCGCCATTGCCAAGTACGAAATGAACCTGTAATTCAAAGTCCCAGGGGTAGACGCTTAGTGAAGCAGCATCTGCTCTTAAACTCATGACCACGTGTGAATCGGAGTGATCAATGCATTCGAATGTAGCGTGGCGTGCAATACCATGGCGCGACATCTCGTAGTGTTGTCCAAGGTGAGTCATTTTGCCATCTTTGAGTGCACCGACAATCGGGAATAATATTGGTGCGCTGCCGCTCCAGAACTTCTCATCTCCCTGCCAGATAAGCTCAGCACCAGAGTGCATCAGGCTGCTAAGCTCAGCACCTTTTGGATTAATAGCGGCTTCAAGAGTTGCCAGTTTGATTTTAAGCACGGCTAAATTCAGATATTTGGACTGAAAGAAGTATACAACGTCTGTTGGCTAAAGCTGTCTGCCATCGACCTGTAGTCGTAGCATTTGGTGAGTCCCGTTGTACCTGAGAGCTTTTTTTGCTGGCTTTCAAGCCACTTAATCAAGTGTATGGGAAGCGTTTACGAGAGAACAGGCAAACTAACAGAATACTCAATAGAGAACCAATCGAGCCCGCGCTTAGCATACCGCCCCCACTGCTTTGAGTAGTCAGATCTGCGGTATTTATCTCATCGTTTTGCAGCAGACCATCGCTATTGGAGCTGATGCTCTCGACAATCTCTGAATCAAGGATGTCCTGCGGGATTTGATTAACTATTTCTTCAGATTCGGATATTTCAATTTCAGGCGCATCTGAACTGATTGTCTGTATCATTGAAAAGTCTGAAATGTTGTCGAGTAGCGCAGTTCTTTGTGCCTCACTCCAGTGAGCCGCGTCCAACGGATTCTGATTGCTTTGCAGTGTACTGTTTTCTGGCCTTATCTCAAGCAGCTCGCCGAATAAATGTGCTGAAGTCAGTTGATTAAAATTCAGTGTGCTCTGTACTACATAGCTTGTATTTGGCGCTCGGTTTACCTGTGGTTGCAGTGATTCGTTGCCGCGAAAGAAAAAACTCGCAAAGTTATCTTCTATACCAAACGAGCTTGCATTGCTTTCAAGCCATGCACCAGGTGACAGTAGCTCACTTGCCGATCGATACACCACCTGGTCAAGCGTGAATGTTATGCCCAGTGAGTCGTTAGTAAGAGCTTCCATTATATGAAGCGATTCCAATGCATGAATATGACCGATACTGTCAAGACCGATCGAGTCACCGGGTGGATCTGCGAATAAAAATTCGTCATCGATCAATGCGGTGATCTTTAACTGACGTGTTGGTTGAAGTGTTGTGTTTTGCGATGGCGTAATTCTGACTTCGACAATATTGTCACGTCTGCTGCGGTCAACAGAATAGATTCTGTCCGCTATGCGAAATGCGCCGCTCCAGATTCCGTTATAGAAAGTTAATCGAAACCAGTGCGCCGGTACCGGGCCTTCCGGGTCGGCAGGATTCACCAGCATGCCGGTAAAGAAACTTACCTCATCGAGGTTCGGGCCGGGCTGCGTAGCGCTGAAGTCATCAGATGGCAGAAATACCTTTGTGTCAGCACGAAGTATGTTCGACGGAGTGAGAATCACATCGTAGACAGTACTTACACCGGCGGCGTTAAAAAAACTTATTTGTGAATCAGTCTGACTGTTGGCTTGAGAATCTGCAGTCGGTAGCGTCTGTGCGAGTGTAATGCCGGTCACGGCACCCGCAGCAATGCCACTGGCTTCGCCTACCTGACGAAAGCTCTCGAATTGCTGGGCTGATGAGGTGCTGCTTGTGAGATAGAGCAACATCACCAACAGGGAGGTTAGATACCGCTGCATGGGTTGGACTCGTGTCGGCATTCGCCAGTTTTAATGGCCGTAATCAGGTTATCGTGCTTTGGAGTTTTCCCTTGAGCATAGATCATGCTGATTTTTCTGCTGGGATACGCTGGAAAGTATTTGTCTTTGGGCGGGTGCTGGTGGGCAGAAAGTGAGGGATGCGCTTAGTTCGGGCATAAAAAAAGCCAGCTGATCGCTGGCTTCTATGGGACTTGCTGGTGTTTTGCGCCTTAGCGGGTTAACACTTTTTAACTTTTGCCCGGGATTCCTAGCTCGGGTAGTCGCGTTTGCTGTGTCCGGTGTAGATTTGCCGCGGTCGACCAATTCTGTATTCCGGGTCACTGTGCATTTCGCTCCAGTGTGAAATCCAGCCAACGGTTCTGGCCATGGCAAACATGACAGTGAACATATTCATCGGGATATCCAGTGCACGCAGAATAATACCGGAGTAAAAGTCGACATTCGGGTAGAGCCTGCGCTGTTTGAAGTAATCATCTGCCAGCGTTGCTTCTTCGAGTTCACGTGCAAGAGTGAACAGCGGTTGATTGCCTTCGAGATCATCCAGCAGTTCGTGACAAAGCTTGGCAATGATTTTTGCACGTGGATCGAAATTTTTGTACACCCGGTGACCGAATCCCATCAGGCGGAATGGATCGTTTTTGTCTTTTGCACGGGCAATAGTCGTTTCGATTGTTTCTCCTGATTGCTCAATCGATTCGAGCATATTGATCACCGCTTCGTTCGCGCCGCCGTGGGCAGGACCCCACAGACTTGCGATACCCGCTGCTATTGAGGCAAAAGGATTCGCACCCGAGCTGCCTGCAAGACGTACGGTTGAGGTACTGGCATTCTGCTCGTGATCAGCATGCAGAATCATCATGACTTCGAGTGCCTTGGCTGCAATCGGGTTTTGCTGAAAATCCTGCGCTGGTACTGCAAACATCAGTTGCAGGAAGTTTTCAACGTAAGTCAGATTGTTGTCCGGATACATGTATGGCAGACCACGATGATGTCTATAGCAATATGAGGCGATAGTAGGCAGCTTTGCTATCAGACGGTGGGCTGATATCTCACGGTGTTGTGGATCATTTATATCGAGCGAATCGTGGTAGAAAGACGATAGTGCCCCGACAGTACCTACAAGCATTGCCATAGGATGTGCGTCATAGCGAAAGCCGCTGATGAAGTCGCGGATATTTTCATGAACCATCGTGTGCGACTTGATGGTACCGGAGAATTTGTCAAACTGGGTTTTGTCAGGCAGCTCTCCGTAGAGCAACAGATAGCATACTTCCAGATAGCTGCTTTTATCGGCAAGCTGGTCAATTGGGTAGCCACGGTGCAACAGGATACCCTGTTCACCATCGATAAAAGTGATTGCACTTTTGCAGCTGCCAGTCGCGCCGTAGCCGGGATCATAAGTGAAGTAGCCGGTGTCTTTATAGAGGTTACTTATAGAAATACAGCCGGGGCCGTGCGTTCCTTCCAGTAGTTCCAACTCAGCGGTTTTGCCGCTGTCATTGTCAGTAAGCGTAAGCGTTTTTTTAGTCATTGACGGGGTCCGATGTTCTTAACCTTTGGTGGCAGGCGATAGGGTATATCCCTGACGGCTTGGGGCTTCGTTTAACTACTTCGAAGTGTTTCGAGTAGAAAAGTTCTTTCGCAAGAATTATATACCCAATTTTTAATATAGGTTTATTATATTTACTATTGGCTAGATCAATAGTAAATCGGCATCTGTGGTCACTGAGTGCGCCTGCTGAAGCTGTTCGGCGAAATGTCGAATTTTTAGATCAATCTTTTTCATGCGTTGCTGAATCAGACGTGCTGAGAGCGCTTGTCCGGCCAGGCTGTAGGCTTGTAAAATGGGCGATTGTTCTGCAAGTTTGCCTTCGAATCACCTTCCTTCCCGGAAGGACACTTAACCCGGACTATTCACGAAATCGACGGCATCTCACTTGATCTTTGATTCCAC
>CAZKAQ010000145.1:0-8643 GCA_964550655.1 uncultured Granulosicoccaceae bacterium | reverse complement strand
TGAAAACAAATCTCTGCGCGATATGCTCGCCATTTCATGAATAGTCCGGGTTAACTGACACCGGCAATTTAATTGTGTTCCTGCAACTCCTGTTCAACCAGTGCCACCCAGTAGGAAGAGCCAACTAACAACAACTCATCGTTGAAGTCATAATCCGCCGAGTGTAACGGCCGGCTATGACAGCCAGATGTGCCGTTACCCATCATCACGTAACAGCCGTTCTGTGCTGTTGCCATGTGAGAAAAGTCTTCCGAAAACAACTTAGGCTCACAGGCCTCGTCAACCGCAGATGCACCAAGCAGCGTTCTGGCAGCCTCGCTCGCACGTGATGCACAGGTCGAATCATTAATGGTGGCCGGAAACACCGTCTGATAACTCACCTCGCCCTCGACATCATGTGCCAGGCAAGTACCTTTGACTATCTGTCGCATACGGGATTCTATAAGTTGATTTATCTCAGGCGTCAAAGCACGCGCATCGCCGCTTAATACTGCATTGCCGGGTAACACGTTACGTCCGCCATCACTGCTAAATTCAGTCACTGAAACCACCCCGTTAAGCCCCGGGTTGAGTTTGCGCGACACTATCGTTTGTAAGGCACCAACTAACTCTGCGCCCACAACAATAGCGTCAACCCCCATGTGCGGTAGCGCCGCGTGACCACCACTGGCGGTTATTTTTATTTCAAAAAGACTTTCACTGGCTGTTACCGGTCCGGCTCGAGTTGCAAAGTTACCGACAGGCATACCCGGAATATTGTGCATTCCATAAACCGCATCGACCGGATGCTGATCAAACAAGCCATCTTTAAGCATAGCCTGTGCACCAAAACCATGTTCTTCATTGGGTTGAAATATAAAAACAACCCGGCCACTAAAGTCACCTGATTCTGCAAGATACTTTGCAGCACCGAGCAGCATCGATGTATGGCCATCGTGACCACAGGCATGCATCACATCTTTATTAACAGAACACCAGGCAGTGTTATTGATCTCTTTGATCGGCAAGGCGTCCATGTCTGCACGAAGTGCGATACTTGCTGTACCGTTGCCGCGTTGCAGCACTCCGACTACGCCGGTTTGTCCGATGCCGGTGTAAGTTTCAATACCGAAAGATTTCAATAGCGTTGCCACACGAGCCGATGTTCGATGTTCATCGAAACCAAGCTCCGGATGTTGGTGGAAGTCACGACGCCACTCTTGCATGACGTCTTGCAGATTACAGGTTTTCATATTTCCAATGTAGCCTAACCTGCATTATTCACAAGGCGACCGACTAATTTTGGTTTCTGCCTATAAAAATAGAGTTTGATGGTCTTTCGGCAGTGTTCTCTATCTTATCACACTGTCTATTCAACACCAGAACCCATTATCGCGTCACATCTCACCCGATCCCCCTCGGCGAGTGGCAAACCACGCTTCTCAGGCGATCGTGCGACCTGTTTAGCGATAATGATTCTGGACGCCGAATCCTCATGAATAATACAGGCTACAGCATAATTCGGGTAAACCGGGCGCATCAGCGGCGTCGCATTTGTAGCGGACACTTCAGGTTGTGCCAGTCAGTCGATTCTGAGGCAACAATCAACTATTCTATTCGCTGTGGTTTTTTCGTTGTATTCTGTTCAGAAGACTAATGAATCAGATTAATAAACCGGCCAGACGCACCATTTCTCAGGAGAAACCCATGAGCGATTTCCCGATAAACCTGCAGCAAAGTCCAGAGGTTGAGCCGTTCTTTGACTCAGCCTCAAATACCATCAGCTACATCGTCACTGACCTGACATCAAAAGCATGCGCAGTTATCGATTCGGTACTCGACTTTGACTACGCCGCCGGTCGCACTTACTACGACAACGCAGACAAGCAGATCGCATTTATAAAAGAGAAGCAACTCAAGCTTGAATGGATTATTGAAACTCATGTACATGCAGATCACCTGTCTGCAGCACCGTACATTCAGGACTCTCTCGGCGGTAAGATCGGCATAGGTAAAGAGATTATTCGTGTGCAGGATGAGTTCGGTAAAATTTTCAATGAAGGTACACAGTTTCAAAGAGACGGCTCACAATTTGATCAGTTGTTCACCGATGGTGACAACTACAATATCGGCGCACTGGACTGCTTTACCATGAGCACCCCCGGCCATACGCCTGCCTGCATGGTACATATCATTGGCAATGCAGCATTTGTTGGCGATACCCTGTTTATGCCTGACAGTGGCTCGGCACGTGCCGACTTTCCGGGAGGCGATGCAGAGATACTGTTTGATTCAATTCAAAAGGTTCTGGCATTACCTGACGAGCTTCGACTATTCATGTGTCACGACTACGGCCCCAATGGCAGAGAAATACAATGGGAAACCACAGTCCTTGAACAACGCACCAACAATATTCATGTGGGCGCTGGCAGCAACAAGGAATCGTTTGTCAAGCTGCGCACCGAACGCGACAAACAACTTGCCATGCCTAAACTGATTATTCCTGCACTACAGGTCAACATGCGTGCCGGTGAACTACCAACAGACGACGATGGCAACCCGATGCTCAAGGTGCCATTGAACGGATTGTAAGACCTGCTATTTTTCGCTAAACCATTACAACAAACTTACAGCACCACAAGGCAAACACATGACGAATGATAAGTACCCGGAGTTCGATAACCCGATGGCACGACCTCGTTATGTAGGTATACCAACCTTTTTCAGAGCACCGTTCAAAGAAGACCAGCAAGCTGTAGATATCGGCATTATCGGTGTGCCTTTTGATGGCGGCGTTACTAATCGACCGGGATCACGGCATGGACCGCGTGAAGTGAGAAACCAATCTACTCTGGTACGTATGATCAATCAGGCAACAGGCATCGCTCCGCACGAGCTTTGTAACGTTGCAGACATTGGTGACGCGTGGGTGCCGGAACCGTTTGAACTGACCGGCAGCCACAAAGCAATACAAGAATCCTTCGATCGCGTAGTAGCAAATAACATTGTGCCTCTTGCCGTAGGCGGAGATCATTCGATTACGCTGCCAATCTTTCGTGCTCTTGCCAAAGACGGACCGATAGGCATGGTACACATCGATGCTCACTGTGACACAGGTGATGATTACATGGGCTCAAAGTTTCACCATGGCGCCCCGTTCAGCCGTGCTGTCGAAGAAGGCTTGCTCGATCCCGCACGCACAGTACAGATTGGTATCCGGGGCTCCGTCAATGATCGTGATCTATGGAAGTTCAGCCACGATAGCGGTATGCGGGTTATATATATGGATGAGTTTCATCGACTGGGTGTTGATGAAACGCTTCTTGAAGCAAAACGAATCGTCGGCGACGGACCGGTTTATATAAGCTTCGATATTGACAGCCTCGACCCAGCCTTCGCACCCGGTACAGGCACACCTGAAATCGGCGGACTGACATCACTTGAAGCACAAATGCTTATTCGTGGTTGTAATGGCTTGAATATTATCGGCGCTGATATGGTCGAGGTAGCACCATCGTTTGATGTTTCCGGATCAACAGCAATGGTGGGAGCAAACATACTTTTCGAACTGCTTTGTGTGACGGCAGAGTCTCTAAACGCCCGACGTTCAGGCTGATTGATAGTGCACTTGTATGCAGGCTGGTTTCCCCACAGAAGTAAGGCAATAGATAAACCGAGAGGGAAAAGAGTATGCCAAAAGCTTCATTGTCAATAATTCAAGGATTCAAAGTACGCATTGTTCGTGTACCGCTGAAAGAACCGCATCAGACTGCAAGCGGTGTGATAACCGAATCGCCACTGGTACTGACAGACATCATTACTGACACCGGCATCAGCGGGCATAGCATCGTGTTTACTTACACACCGGCCGCGCTCAAGCCGACTGCTGATTTAATTCAAAATTTCGAGGGTCTTGTAAAGGGTGATGTACTGGCACCGGCTGAAATTGAACAAAAACTCTCAAAGCAATTCCGATTGTTAGGCACACAAGGTCTTGTTGGTATGGCACTGGCAGCGATTGATATGGCACTTTGGGATGCACTGGCCCGCACCCGTCAATTGCCTCTGGTGCAATTACTTGGCGGACTAAAGAAGCCAATACGTGCCTACGGTGCAGTTGGGTACGATGGTGCAACAGAATCAGCAAAGGTTGCCGAAAGTTGGGCTAAGCGTGGATTCACAGGTGTCAAAGCAAAAATTGGCTACCCTGACGTTCAAGAGGATATCGCTGTTGTACGAGCCATTCGTAGGGCAACGGGTAGCGACATGGCAATTATGGTGGACTACAACCAGAGTCTCACACCGGCGGAGGCTGTAGAGCGCCTGAGAATACTCGATCACGAGGGCCTTACCTGGGTCGAAGAACCAACACTCGCCCACGATTACACCGGTCATGCGTTTGTAGCTCGCGAAGCGCGAACTTTAATTCAGGCGGGTGAGAACTGGTGGGGAACACTGGATATGCAACACGCCATTGACACGCAGGCATCAGATTTAGTCATGCCTGATGTAATGAAGGTCGGTGGCGTAAGTGGCTGGCTCAGAGCTGCCGCTCTTGCACACTCAAAAGGTATTCGTGTGTCCAGTCATCTATGGCCAGAGCTTAGTGCCCGACTTCTGTGCTGCACACCGACCGCACACTGGCTAGAGTATGTCGACTGGTGGAACCCTGTGTTGGCTGAACCACTGTTTATTGAAAATGGCATGGCAATCATTAACGATAACGCTGGCACTGGTGTGGAATGGAACGAAGAAGCTGTCAGCAATTTTTCGGCTTAGCTCTTGTCTGCAAGAGTCAACACTGACTGTTATCGGAGCTACAGTATCGTTTTGGCGTGAATTAATAATTCCGGTTTTATTGTGTTACAAAATTGCTACGGTCGACTCCATTGACTAGCTGATCTCTCAGTTACCTTACCGCGACAGTGCAGAAAACGTGAAAACGGATGTGCAAAAACATCGTCCTGCGTGAATTTCTTATTCCATAAAATAATCCGTGAGTAAATTAGAATCAAAGCATTCTAATTGAGACTAAAGTGCTCATGAGTAGCAAGCCAATTCAAACTCCACTTGTAAAATTCTACCGCATGTTGAAAGACTCGCAACCGCCGCGGCGCGCGGACCGTTCAGCGGGCGGAATCATACCCTCGCGTGCATTTCGTTATTGCGAACCTATACGTGCCGCTTCTGCCTTTGGATGGTATATTTTTCCCGCTCAAACTATCTATTTAATGTGGGATGGCAGTGACGCATATTGGCAACCTGAAAATTTCGATCACTGGCACATCCTTACATCCACACAGACACCTAATTCGTATGATGCATTTAATTCAGCCTGCCCGACATCTGTGACAGATCATGTCCCGCCAATGGTATCTGCGGGTGATGAACCGGGAATCATTAACATATGGAGCGGACTTTTCTCGCGAACGAAAAAAGACTGGAGTTTGCTAATCAGGCCACCGGCTAACCAACCCAGATCGAATGGCTATGAATGTTACGAGGGTATAATTGAAACAGACAGATGGTTCGGCCCATTATTTATCAACATTCGATTGATAAAGACAGACGTACCAATAGTTATCCACAAAGACAAGCCTTTAATGCAGGTGCAACCTCTGCATAGAAGTAGCTACAAAGAGGATTTATTTTATGACTTTGAGGTTATAGATGGACCGTCACAGCTATCAGAGAATGATTGGGCCGACTATGAAAGTTCGGTAATTGCGCCAGGGTTAAACCAGGATCGCGAGAGAGGCGTCTATACAAGACAATCAAACAAACGTATGAGATAAGAACCTGTGAATTAGATATTTTCTGGCACTGCGTGCGCTACAACAGGATCTGTTTTTTAACACCAATACATGGTGTTACTTACCAACTAAATAATGGCAAGTTCAGAAGACGATCAAAGACGTGACATTGAAAATTACCTACTAACTCAAGAAGAAATAATAACAGTGCGTAAACACCTGTTCATTGTTCCTCGTTTTTAATTTTCACTCCAGCAGTGTAATGACACAATATATATACCACCGACTGCTTTACTTATGTCCAGCTGGTGATAACAGCGCCCCTGAAATTCTATTCGCTGCGGACCATTCACCTACCCTGACAAACTCCAGCGACATCATTACGTACGAGGCTGCGTTACTCAATACAATATTTTGGCACGAACATTTCAACGAATAAATAGTTAAGGGTCATATGTTGAAATCTGATTATGTATCGTTTTATTTCTACGTCTATTCTCTGTTTTTTAATCGCCTCATGTTCGGGCACCATTCCTGGAAGTATAGACTCGCAGGCTTCTGAATCTACCGCTGGTACTGCCAATGCTTTCAGGCAGTTTCAAGAGGATGCAGACTTGATTCGTCTGGAACATCTGGAGTATTGGACTGACATCATTGATAAATATTATCAGGTTAAAGGCAGCTATCCTTTCCAGAGTGAGGTTCAAAATAACGACGATATCGTATTAACTAAGATTGCCACAAAACAGCAGATGCAGTATCTGTCATCAGGCGGCAATAAATATCAAAAGCGCCTGGACAACAACCAATCAGGTTTTTTCAAGGAACGCTCAGTCAAAGAATTTGTTGCTGAGATTGAGACTGTCCTGGGCCATGAAATCGAAGAAAAATACGACATACAAAAAGTGCCTACATCCAGCCCCGTAGGCTACTACTACTTTACAAGAAAAGATGGTTATCTTATTTGGGTAACTTGTATCACCTGTGGTGTTACGCAAATATCGACTCTACTTTTTGATGGGTATACACCGACAGTTAACATTGGTTCAAAGGGCCTGGCTGGCAAAGTTACCAAAGCACTAACCAGAGAAAAAATGCTTAGTCATCCAATTTACAAATCCTGGGTTTCAAGGCCGTTTCACAGAGGCGAGTATTTACAAAACCTGGTCAAAGAAACCAGCCGCGACTCCAAGTAGGTGTTAGTGATAGATCGACTTTATCGCGAAACGCTCGAACTACGTGGTATATTTGAGGCAAGGAGCTATTAACGCAGAAATAGTCTGACAGGTCGCCATAACATGAAAGGCAGAGAACAAGAGTTGAGTGGCAAGTTGACTATTTCCCAACAGCTTCAATGGGAAACACGAAGCAGGGTTGATGGCCTCATTAAAATAATATTGGTGCTCGCGACAATACTTTTTCTCAATGTCCGCTGTTTTATATTTCTGTGTACCCTCTTTTACCGAAAATGGTCGAGCTGTAACTATCATGCCTTATATATGGTGGCTATTACTCGGGACATTAGTATTTGGTGTACTCGCACTACATACATTCGCCTTACGAGACTACTTTTTCGGGGAAAGATTAAGAAACAATCTTACTGATTACGCTGCAAACGACAGAGCTTCAAAACCGCGTTATTTTGATGAACTAATTCTTCTGTTTAGTCACCTTGGGATGCTGTGTTTCGTATTGGGAATATTGATGTTTGCGTACTCATTATCGCTGGCTGCAATGCTCACCTAAGCAGCGCTTCCAGTCCGACACGGTCAGTCCGACATGGCCATGCCTGACATAGTAAGAGATCATTCAGGAGTTTTCACATGAGCTTTGATAGTTGGATTGCTCTCGTAGTAACACTACCTGGTCTCTCTCCCGGTTAAGTAGAGTCTGCCTCAGGCAACCTTCTCACGATGCAATGCCTGACATAGGCAATGAACACCACCGCCACCTAGTGTAAACATCGACATATCCGGATCATAGACTTCATAACCCAGTGCCCGCATTTTTTCATTTAAGCTTGTTGCTCCTTTCATGGACAACACTTTACCGTTGCCCAAAGCAACCAGATTGACACCGAGATTTTTGGCCTCAAGATATGGCACATCAACAAAGCTGAATCCCCACGACTTTAGCTGACTGACTACCCATGGTTCGAGTGCATCCAGACAAGCCACCAGCAATTTTTCATCAAGCGGTACAACGAGGCCGTCCATATGGACAAACTCCCGGCTGATTGGTGCTACAACAGCCTCCCACCCTTGCTGCCTGACAAAGTCAGCTACTTGTTCCGAACCTGCTTTTTCAGATCTCTCGCCGCAGTAGCCGATCAGCACCCTACCCGGCTCCACTATGACAAAGTCACCGCCCTCGAAGTGGCCTGCAGTGGCGAACTGCCAGATCGGGATGTTATTCGACTGATAAAATTTAATCGCTGTTACATAGTCTGCGCGGCGTACTTTGAGCTGCATATGACAGATCAGCGCACCCCAGGGCGTCATCGCGGAACTGTCACGTGCAAAGAAATTTCTGTGCAGCACTTCATCTGATTCCAGATAGTGGCATCGAACATTGTTTTGTTCGTATATCGATACCATCTCTGTATGCTGTGCAATAGCCAACTGCAGATCGAATTTGGCACCTGTCATGTGAGCATTATTCAGTGTTCGGGCGATTAGTGGTCCGGCTTCAACCCACTGAAAATACTCCGGCACACCAAGCAATACGTCCGTTAGTGGTGCATAGTCATTGTTAATGCCCCAGTTTACTTTCTCTGCACTCATCGATTTCTCCGGATCAATTTGTCTGACAATACTATGGGTCTTATCTGCGCCCACCTCAACCACGAACTATATTTACCTGCATTATTCATGAGGATTCGGCGCCCAGAGTCAATAGCGCTAAACAGGTC
>CAZKAQ010000144.1:0-8756 GCA_964550655.1 uncultured Granulosicoccaceae bacterium | reverse complement strand
TGTGGAATCAAAGATCAAGTGAGATGCCGTCGATTTCGTGAATAGTCCGGGTTAATAGCGTGATGGCTACTTCTTCCGTTCAGACCAGACATTACCCCGGGCATGTATTGAAGTAGAGGTGATGGCCCGACGTCCGGCTACAAGCTCCCGATATAAAGTAAAGAGTCCGGTTGCAACAACAATGGCAGAACCGATCAGTGTGTATCTGTCAGGTACTTCTGAAAATACCAGGTAGCCGCCTGCAATTGCCCAAAGCAGGCTCGTGTAGCGATAGGGTACAACATAGGCTATCTCGCCTGTTCGCATAGCCAGAACCAGAAACTGGTAGCCGAAGAATAGAAAGCAGGCGGCGATAAACAGCGTGCCGAGTTGAGTGCCGTTTACCGGCTGCCAGTTATTCTGTGCGCTGGACAGTGCCGCGCCAACAAGACAGATAGATACAGCAGTCGCGAGTGAGACAAGCAGTGATGGCAGTTCTTTTGGCAGGCATCGGGTAGTGAGGTCGCGCCCTGCTGCAAAAAGCACAGACAATATCATCAGTATTGTAGCCGGTTGAAAGCCTTCGGCTCCCGGACGTATTATGATCAGTACACCGATAAAACCAATAAGGATAGCTATCCAGCGACGCCAGCCGATAGTTTCCTTGAGTAGCAGTGCAGCACCAAGGGCGACCACCAGAGGCAGAGATTGCAGAATAGCGGAGATGGTCGAAAATGGCAGAATGGTGAGCGCTGTCAGAAACAATAAAGTCGCACCTGTCTCTCCTGCGGAGCGCAGTGCCACCATTGGCGTAAACAGCTCGGTATATCGTTTAAGTACCCCTTGCTGCACAGCGATGAGTGTGATCATCACCGATAAAAATATTCCTCTGATTGCCATTATCTGACCGATGGGCAAGTCTCCACCGAGTGATTTTATAAAGAGATCATTAATGGTGAAGCCTGACATGGATAACATCATATAAAGGCTTGCACGTATGTTTGCTGACATTGGCATTGAAGGATGGTAGCAGTTATCGAAACTACCATACATTTATTTGTAAGATGTTTTTCTCAGTGCTAAACCAGTCTGCGGTTCGCGGTAACCGAGCAGGCAGATTGTAGTCTGTGACCGACTTATTCAATATCCATAACAATAGATGCATGATCACTCAGGTCTTCACGCCGCTTTGATGTGTCGCCTCCCCAGATGTAGTCGAATTGTTTTAATTTGCTATGCAGCGACGGATGTAAAAATGCCTGATCCAGTCTGAATCCATTGCGTCCGTTTGGTGAGTACCAGGTAAAGTCGCGTTTGTTGCCATGTAACAGCCGGAAAGCGTCTTTCCATTGGAGATCGTTCATGGTGTTGATCCATTGATCTTCAATTTTGTTGAATGCCGGTGACTCTTCATCAATGTTGATACAACCTGAGTTGGTGTCTCCCATGATGATGGCGGGTGGTCCACGCCAATGGGTCACTGTATCGATGACAGCATTTAAAAAAGGATACTTATGGCCTGTGGATCGGTTAGGGATATGAATTGCGATGATGGCAATCGGATCAGGGCTGGCCAGTTTGACGTGCAGCCACCGGCGCGGGTTATCCGGTGCATGCTTTGTATCTATTATTCTGAGTGGCCAGCGTGATGCTAATAACAGAGAGTTGACTGTCGGGTTGAGCGGATCAACGGTGGTTCGTTGATGGTGCAGGCCTGACGCTCGCAGTTCATCTGCAATCCATTGGCTTGCTTCAGTGCCGCGAAATTCTGACAACGCTACAATATCTGCCTGCCAATGTCGGATCTGTTTGACAATGCCTGGTGCTCGTTTTCCTCCACCCGCGCGGATATTCCATGATATTAACCTCACGTTGGTAATGTGTTGTGTCGGTTCATGGTGTCAGTCTGTATTGGTTTAAAAAAAAGTTGAATCGTGGAAATCATGTTCCCGAGTTACAGGACTGTAGTAGTTTGACTCATTTCTGACCTGCGGGTAGGGTGCATTTAATAGTTTTATTATTGCAATCGAGAATCTGTAATATCACGGCAGGTAAAAATGAATGACAAGAATATAACAGGCGGTTGTCAATGTGGAGCGGTGAGGTATTCGCTATCCCGGCCACCGAGACTGGTCTACGTGTGTCATTGTTCGGTCTGTCGGCGTGCTTCGAGCAGTAGTTTTAATGTCTCTTGTATAGTAGATAAAGATGCTATTCACATTGAGCAGGGAGAGCTTACTCGCCTGAACTGGGTAGTTGAGTCAAAGGTTAAGCGCTTCGGTGAATTCTGCTGCAGGTGCGGTGTGCGTATACGTCACGGCAGCGATCCGTCAAATAATGAATATGCCGTGCGAGGCGGTACGCTTGATGATCAGAAATATGCTCAGCCGGTTGCACATATCTGGCTATCGGAAGCTGCTGACTGGTTTGTACCTCCGGCGGGTGATCTTTGTTTTGACACTCAACCTGAAGATTACTCAGAAATAGAAGTGCTGTACCGGAAACGACACGATCATTTGCAGTAGTAAATGGTAATTAGGAATGTTGGATCAATTATTTAAAGAGCTGGCTGAGGTTTTTGACGGTGAGCGAGAGATCGAGAAACATGCTCGCGAAGCGCTGCTGGAATCTGTCGGTATGGCTGCAAAAGCGGGTAGCCCGGTTGATGGATCGGTCGACTTACCGGAACCCGTCAAACAGGTGATGTCTGCTGCAGATGCTCATCCGATATGTCGGCTTATCTCTGCCACGCCATTTCAATGGCTGCCCCCGCAAACCAGTAGTGATCCGGGTTATATCGAGGTCAGTCTTGCCAAGGTGCATGTAGAACTACTGGGGCCGACCGGGCTGGTTGCATCGGATACCGTGCGCCTCGGTTTGTACGGTATGCTGCCGAATACCGAATACGGCGTTCGCACGCACCCGGCCGAAGAAATATATATCATGCTGGCCGGTCAGGTGGACTGGAAGCGCGGTACTGATCCGTATCTGCCACATGGCTCCGGTGAACGCTCTCATCATCCGTCTATGCTTGAACATGCTAATCGCACCTGCGATCATGCGTTCATGTCCGTCTATGTCTGGCATGGAGATATCTCTACCGAGCAATACCATTACGCCGGTACACCTGCGACCGACTGACAGCAAATTTATCTATAGAGCTAACAGACGACTGCTACAATACGGATATGACAGCGGATCTGTCTCGCTGTACTCAATCTATTTATCAGCCTGTCAATATTTCTGCTTTGGTTCAGTCTGAACCCGATTTCCCGATTAACCATCCTCGACAAGAAATTCCCATTTTGAATAACTCTTTCGAATCACTGCCTGTGCGGCAGGTGATTGATACCCCGATTCTTGCTGTAAGTACGGTCATTCCGGAAAATTTCTACGGAGAAAATCTGTGAAAGCTGATTCTCTGACAACACTGCAAAATGAGTGGTTCGGCAATATTCGTGCGGACGTACTTGCCGGGCTGGTGGTAGCACTGGCGTTGATACCCGAGGCTATCGCTTTCTCGATAATCGCAGGTGTCGATCCGAAGATCGGCTTATATGCCTCTTTTTCGATTGCGGTAATTGTGGCAATTACCGGTGGCAGACCGGGAATGATCTCCGCCGCTACTGCAGCCACTGCGGTGTTGATGGTCACACTCGTAAAGGATCACGGGTTGCAGTATCTGCTGGCGGCAACCGTACTGGCCGGTGTGCTGCAGGTTATCGCAGGGTTGCTCAAGCTCGGCTTTGTAATGCGTTTTGTATCGCGCTCGGTGATGACGGGCTTCGTCAATGCACTGGCGATACTGATATTTATGGCGCAGTTGCCGGAGCTCATCAATGTGCCGCCGTTGACGTACGTCATGATTGCAGCAGGCCTGGCAATTATTTATTTGTTGCCGCGCGTTACTAATGCGGTGCCGTCGCCACTGGTGTGCATTATTGTGCTGACCGTTATTACCGTGGCACTGGGGCTTGATTTGCGCACCGTGGGTGATATGGGTGAGTTGCCATCGACACTGCCGGTATTTCTCATACCGGATATTCCGTTGACTCTGGAAACCCTGCAAATCATCCTGCCTTATTCCGCAGCGGTTGCAGCTGTTGGACTACTGGAGTCATTGATGACAGCGTCCATCGTTGATGAGCTGACAGATACCCGTAGTGACAAAAATCGCGAATGCATCGGTCAGGGGGTTGCCAACACCGTGACAGGCTTTATCGGCGGTATGGCAGGTTGTGCGATGATTGGTCAGTCCATTATTAATGTTAAGTCGGGTGGCCGTGGTCGGTTGTCGACCTTCTGTGCCGGTATCTTTTTGTTGATTATGATTGTATTTCTCGGTGAGTGGGTAAAGAAGATTCCCATGGCGGCGCTGGTGGCCATTATGATCATGGTCTCCATTGGTACTTTCAGCTGGTCATCGATTAAAAATTTAAGAGAGCATCCGCGTAGTTCTTCGACAGTGATGCTTGCAACTGTTATTGTCGTGGTTGCCACCCATAATCTCGCTATCGGCGTGCTGGTTGGTGTGTTGTTCTCGGGGATATTCTTCGCATGGAAAATTTCAAGGCTTTTCAGCGTCACATCAACGGCTACCGAAGACGGCGCAGAACGTACTTATTTAGTAGAAGGCCAGTTGTTCTTTGCCTCTGTTGAAGCGTTTAATGGCTCGTTTGATTTCAAAGAGTCGCTCGACAAAGTCATCATTGATGTTTCCAATGCACACATCTGGGACATTTCCAGTGTTACAGCGATAGATACTGTTGTATTGAAGTTCCGTCGGGAGGGGGCCGAGGTGGAGATTATCGGTATGAATGAAGCCAGTGAGACGCTGGTGGAAAAACTCGGCGTCCACGATAAACCGGGTGCGCTTGAGCGCTTAATGGGGCACTGATAATGAATAGAATCATTGCATTGATAGATGGTTCAGGCTACGCACAGAGTGTCTGTGATCATGCGGGATGGGTCGCTTCCTTCGGTGAGGCTTCGCTGTCGTTGCTGCATGTACTGGGACGGCGTGATGCGGTAGCTGACAACACAGATCTCAGCGGCAGTATCGGTCTGGGTGCTCGCAGCGCATTACTCGAAGAGCTGGCAGAGCTCGATGGTCAAAAAGCACGGCTGGTCAATAAGCGTGGCAGGGCTATTCTGGACGACGCCCGTGAGCGCGCCGAGAAAATGGGTGCCGGCAATATCACACCGATGCTACGCAATGGCCAGCTGGTAGCCGCTATGGAACAACTGGAAGATGAAGTGGATCTTATAGTTATCGGCAAGCGTGGTGAGCAATCTCATCTGAACATGGAGCATCTTGGTTCAAACCTCGAACGTGTTGTACGCTCCAGTAAAAAACCTGTTCTGGTTGCCTCGCGTGAGTTTAAACCTATCAAGAGAATTCTTATTGCGTTTGACGGTGGTTCGAGCGCCATAAAAGCGGTTGAGTATATTGTTCGCAGTGAATTGTTTCGTGGCCTCGAGTTTCTGTTGATTCAGGTAGGCACTGAATCAAATGCCAAATGCAAGCCTCTTTGGGGTGCAGTGGCAGCATTGCGTGAAGCGGGCTTTAACGCAGACTCCAAAGTGATTTCAGGTCAGCCGGATCGTGTGATTGCAGAATCTATTGAGAAAGAGCACTTTGATATGCTGGTTATGGGCGCTTACGGTCACTCGCGAATTCGCAATCTGATTATCGGCTCTACGACCACACAAATGATTGGCGCGTGTAAAGTGCCAATAATGTTGTTTCGATAAATTTAAACACTGTGTAAATCGGCCCTTAAATTCCTTTGTTTAAAAGGTTCAGGCCGCCGTTAATATAGCAATCTCACAAGTCCGTTGTTTATACATCGGTGGGATTCTAAATTATATGCATAAAAAAATGCTTGTAAAATAATATGTTACTCGCTTTATACCGTAGAGTTGCGTATCGAGAGAACCAGCGAACAAAATTACTGTCTGATCTTGAGCAATGTGACAGAATAGGGTGTTGCATATTCTTAATTGGTCATTCAGGCGGTTTGCAGCCGTGCGTTATGAATGATCCTCAATGTTATCAATGACTTTGATAAATAATGATCTCAATCAATTATTTTACATGGGTGAAAAATGTCTGGAAAATTTGAATTGTATAAAGACAAAGCGGGTGAGTTTCGTTTTCGATTAAAGAACTCGGAAGGTCAAAACCTGCTTGGCAGCGAAGGATACAAAGCGAAACGCAGTTGTGTTAACGGTATTGAGTCGGTAAAGAAAAATGTTTCTAATGATAAGCGTTTTCAGAAGAAACAAAGCGAGAGTGGAAAGTTCTCGTTCTCGGTGAAAGCAGGTAACAACCAGGTAATTGGAGTCAGTTCCTCTTACGAAACTTCGGACGCAAGAGACAGTGGTATCGCTTCGGTAAAAGCCAGTGCACCGGAAGCGACTATTGATGATATAAGCGGTAAATAGTAAAGAAGTAACAAGTGGAGCTGGTCAGGTTCAGGGTGGACGGGTAGTTTATCCCCCTGAATGGTTTCCCGGGACTTACTCCGGGCCTGACTTAACAGATCAATTCTCAGCTGTAACTCGTACACCACAAAACCTTTGTAAAGGTGACCAAATATATGTTGCTGTCAAACGGTCTCTGCTTTGGCTCACCGGGCGTGAATAAAGGGTAAACATGCCAAAGTTTCTCACTAGTGCACAAATAGCTCAGTACAACGAAGAAGGCTTTTTGTCGCCCATCGATTTAATGTCTGAGGCAGACGCCGCAAAAATAGTGGCACAACTTGAGGAAGTCGAAAGGCTTCATCCGCAGCACGTTAATGCTGAAAACCGTAACAATGCTCATCTGGTACTGAGCTTCCTCGATGAGCTCGCATTCAATGAGATTATTCTCGACGCGGTGGAAGATCTGCTTGGCCCTGACTTCTCTCTCTGGGGTAGTGTGCTTTTTATAAAGGACCCTGAAAGCAAGCACTTTGTCAGTTGGCATCAGGATGCGACGTATATGGGAATGACGTCAAATAACTTTGTCACACCATGGATTGCATTGTCTCCGAGCACCAAAGAAACCGGCTGTATGTCGATGATACCGGGCAGTCATCGGAATGCGATTGTTGAACATGATGAGACATACGGTAAAGACAACATACTGACTCGTGGCCAGGTCGTTAAAGATGTTGATGAATCGAAAGCAGTTGATCTGATTATGCGTCCGGGTCAGATGTCTCTGCATCATGGTGAAATAATACATGGCTCACAGCCGAACCGCAGTAGTCAGCGCAGAGTCGGTTTTGCGTTACAGTCATATATGTCTCACGACATACAACAGCATATTGGTGAGAACATGTGGTTACATGCTCGCGGTAGTGAACGTTCGCAGGCTGGCACAACTTTGTTGTCACGTCCGAATGAAAGCCTGTCTGAATCGGCGATAGCGCAGCGTGAAGTGGTGAACCAGAACTTTAGCGATATTCTGTATCACGGTGCCGCTCAGCGCAGAAATTACTAAGTTAATTACACAGTGGCGTCGAGAAAGAGTGCGATGCAATGCCATTTATGGGGGTGGGGCTGGCACTGCACCGCCTTGCACGCATAACGACTAAGTTGCCGTTATTTGTAATCTAACCTTCGCTATGATCGGACTTTTTATGTTTGCCCTTGCGATCACCGCGTTTGCTTTTGATCTCATCGAAACCGGCGCGTTCGGCGTCTGATAGTTCGCCGTCACCATTGACGTCGAGTTGTAGTTCAATGGTGGCGAGCCAGGCCGCTTTTGCGGACTCGCGCTCCTCGTCAGAAAGCTCACCATCGCCATCGGCATCGTGTTCAGCGAGCATTTTTGCACGTCTTGCCTTTTTAGCGGCTTTTCTTTCAGTGCGAGACAACTCGCCATTGCCGTCAGCGTCAAACTGAGACAACATTTGCGCTCTTGAGTTCTCTCGAGCCTGCCTGATTTCGTCGGCGGATATCACGCCGTCACCATTGAGGTCGGATAAATCCAGGTTCATTAACCTGCCGGGCTTATGCGCCTGAGCCTGAGCGGTCAGCAGGGTCGCTGTGGTTAGTGCAGCTGCGGCTAAAATTACGGTTTTCGTTAATTTCATTAAATAGTTTCTCGGTTTGTTTATCTGTTGTTCCTTTCTATTATCGGAAGCAAGTATGCAGATAATATGGAAGAATGATGGAGATAATCGGAGTTTTCCAGTGATGTGAACAGATTATCTATCGTAAATTACTTTGTTTTACACGAGCCGGGCCATCAGGTCCGGCTGAGCGATTCGCCCGGTTCTCAGTTGATTCGCTCTGAAGTAATTATCGGTTGGTATTGTGTAGGAAAGATGCAACAACAAAGGAGTCATTAACCTGCATTATTCATGAGGCGACCAGCCAATTTGGCTTTTATGTCCTTAATTATAGTTTTTGCGGTGAATTTATGGTCAATACTAAAATGACAGACTGTCTATTCGACGCCAGAGCCAATAGCGCGTCACATCTCACCCTATCCCCTTCGGTGCGTGGCGGGCCACGCTTCTCAGGCGATAGGGCGACCTGTTTAGCGCTATTGACTCTGGGCACCGAATCCTCATGAATAATGCAGGTTAAGCCCGGACTATTCACGAAATCGACGGCATCTCACTTGATCTTTGATTCCACAGCTACGCGCCCCGAGCAAATTTTTTCTTTTGTAAATATCAAACAAACTATTCAACGCAAGAAGACCTAAGATTGCAAGACAAGGCACTGTGAAACCAAATCTCTGCGCGATATGCTCGCCATTTCATGAGTAGTCCGGG